>JAUILJ010000875.1 GCA_030433055.1 Polyangia bacterium | reverse complement strand
CTGTTCTCTCAGTCTAGTTTTGGCATCGTGACGCGGCTCAGCCTGTGGCTGTGTCCGTTGCCGCGCTCGCTGCATTTGTTGAGCTTCGCGCTGCGTGACCCAGGGCGCTTGAGCCGGCTCTGGGATGCGCTGAGCGCGCTGCGACTGGATGGCACGCTCAACGCCAGCATCGGCTTGTGGAATGACTACCGCATCGTCTCGAGCCTCGCGCGGTTTCCGAGCACCGGTGACCGCTCGTCGGCGCTGCCTCGTGAGGCACTGGAAGCCATGCCCCAGTGGCCAAGAGTGCGTTGGAGCGGGACCACCGCGATCTACGCAGCGAGCCCCGAGCAAGGCCACGCCGCGCGGCTCCACGCGGAGCGTTGCCTGCGACCGCTCGTCGACGAACTGGAGTTCTTCGAAGCCAGCGGCGACGCCTGCGTTGGGCGCGAACTACTGCATCCAGGGCAGCCCGCCTTCAAGTTCTTGCAAGGCATCCCCCACGAACACAGCCTCGAGAGCGCGTACTGGCGCAAGTCCGAGGGCAGCCCCCAGAGCGCGCCCTTGGACCCGGCTGCAGACGGCTGCGGCGTCAACTGGGTCTGCGCAGCGCTGCCCTTCCGTGGTCGAGATCTGAGCCGCGCGGTGAGCCTGTGCGAGCGCGTACTCGGTGACCACGGGTTCGAGCCGCTCCTGGCGTGTTTGTCCACGGCGCCCCGCAGCGCTCACTTCGTGCCGCTCATCGTCTACGATAGGGAGGAGTCGGGCGCAGACACCCGCGCAGCCACCTGTCACGATGCGCTCTACTCGGCGCTGCGCGAGCTGGGGTATTTGCCGTATCGGCTCGGTAGCCAGTCAATGGCCGAGCTTCCGGCAGCGTTAGATAACCGCGAGGAAATTTTGGGGCGCGTGCGGCAGGCGCTGGACCCGGCGGGTGTCTTCGCGACACGCTACGTCCGTCGCGACTAGTCGCGGCACCCTTTTGCCGGCGATTTGCGCTACTCGTCCTCTTCGATGCTGATCAGCTCGAGGGACTGGGCGTGTTCGACGTTCTCTCGCAGGTGCTCCAGGCGCTTGACGTCTGGCGCGACATACATCTCGGCGCCGAATACGCTCATCATCGCGTTGGGCGCCTGCTTGCACACTTCTTCCAGGCTCCGGAGTAGACGATCTCCGAGCTGTTGGTGAGCGGGCCGTGTGGCGAGCCACAGGTCGCTCGGGATCGGCGCCGATACGACCAATATCCTTACGGCAATGTCGTGTTCGGTGTCTTGAAAACCGGCGCGGAGCAGGGGCTTGGTCGCGTCTCCGTCCTCGAACACCGCGAAGCTCGCACCGACATCCGCCTGCCCAGACAACACCGCGTCGACGACCGCGCCGTGGGAGAAGCAGAAGATCTCGGTCTTGAACAACGTCTGAGGATCCAGCCCCTGGCTCGCCAGGGCCACCCGGGGGAAGACATAGCCGCTCGCGGAAGTCGGAGCCACCCAGGCCACACTGCAGCCTTGGAGCGCCGTGGCGCTCTTCAGCGAGGAGTCGGAGCTGACGAAGAGCACGCTGTGATAGTGAGTGGCCCCCTGGCGCACCGCGCTCGCCAGCGGCACGCCGCGCCCCATCGAGGGGTGCGTCAACGCCAAGATGGGGGATGTCCACGCGAGATCGACTTCCCCGTCTTCGAACGCATGAGCCAGCGCTTCTGGCTTGCGATAGCGAATGAACAGCACCCGGGTCTCGAGCAGCTGCTCGAGCAGCCGCCGGACGTGCTCCAGCTGCATGGAGGTCGTCGGGTCGTCCCACACGGGAACCAGACCGATGGCTATGCGCGACACAGGCACGTCACCCAAGCGTAGCAGGATGTCGGAAAAACATCCCAACCGATTGGCTGGCGCGGTGCGGCCAGCCGCGGTGCAGGCTTGGCTTCGTCAGTCCTTCTTCGGGCCTTCGTTGTATCCGCGCGGACGGTACTGCGGATCGACGCCCCCGTGTTTTTCGCCGTTGTAGACCAGGTCTCTGGCCAAGAACGCCAGCCAGGAGCCAGGGTTCTTGTCGGCCAGATCGAGGAGCTCCTGCTTGTGATTCTCCCAAGCCTTTTCGTCCCACAAGCACTGCAGCGCCAACGAGATCAGGTTCTGGTCCGCAGGGTTCAACTCGAAGCCACGCTTGTAGTGGGGCCAGGCTTCTTCTGCGCGCTGCATACGGCAGAGGGCGTCCCCGTAGTAGATGTGAGCCATGGGCCACTGTGGAGCCAGTTCCATCGCCCGCTTACCCTCCACCAAGCGTTGCTCCATGAAGCCGCGGGCGCCGAGCATCACCGAGTAGTTCAGGTGGGCTTTGGCACTGCGCGACGAGCTCTGGGCGGTGGCGCGCCAGAAGACCAGGTCATTGGTGTAGTCCAGCGCGTGCATCCTCGCGCTCTGCAGCTGGAACACGAAGAACCCCGCGACGAGCGCGACTCCGGCCCAGCCTCCGAGCTGACGCTTGCGGTCACTAGCTCCCCTGAAAGGTTGCCAGCGGGAAATGTGAAGCAGGGCCCAGGCGTAGAGCGGGCTGAGGCCGAGCACGGGCAAGTACCAGAAGCGCTCGGCCCGTACGGTAGGCAGCAACACCGGGATGTTGGAGTGAGGGAAGTACGCGACGGGCACCCAGATCAGCGCCAGCGCGAGCAACCCGTAGGTAATCGTGCGCGGAGACCAGCCATCGGCCGCAGCTGCTGACGCCGAAACCTGGTCTGTATCGGGTGCGCTCGCCTGGGTGGTGGCTCTGCGTTCTCGCCGTACTCGGACCAGCGTTGCGATCCAGCATCCGATGCCCACCAGCGGCGCTCCGAACATCGCCAGGCCGCCGAAGACCGTGCTGGGGGTGAGCAGACGTGGAGGAATTGGTTCCTGAGGGAAACTGTAGTCACCAGCGAGCTTCCAGGGGAGCAGCGTCTGATAGATGCCTCGCGCATATACGCGCAACGCCCCGGCGATGCGATGCGGCATGTCCGCGTCCACCAGCGGGTTGTTGATCGGGTCCTTGGGTAGCCGCGGCTGCGCGAACCAGGCCATGAAGGCGTGCATCGCCCGCTTGGCGATGGGAGCGGTCTCTGGCAGCGGCTTGGTGAGCTCCTCGGGGAGTGAGACCGGGAACCAGCGCTTGCGAAGCTCGGTGTACAGGACCAGCGCGCCTACCGCGGCGACCAGCGACAGCAGGGTCCTCAGGACCCGACGCGGCTTCTCGGGATGCATGAAGGGCGCGAGGATCAGCGCCGCCCACGCGATCAGGGGAACGGCGACGATCGCGCTCTCCTTCGAGAACAGCCCGAACAGCAGCGAGACGAACACTCCGAACGGCATCGCCCAGGCGGGCATGCGCAGGCAAAGCAGCGCAAGCAACACGCCCATACCGCCGAGCACGTCCGCGATACCCACGACCCCGGTGACGGCCTCCGTCAGCACTGCGCTTGCCACGAACACCAGCCCAGTGAGCCAAGCGAAGCCACGTTTCCGCGGAGCAATGAACATCGCCAGTCGACACAGCAGCGCCGCGTTGATGGCGTGGAGCATCAGGTTGACCCAATGGGGCAGCCACGGGTGCTCCCTCAGCTTCCACAGGGCCCGCCAGATCAGGTTTGGGATTGGGCGGTACGAGCCAATGCTGGCGGTGGGTGGTAGGCCCCAGAAGTCGCGAGTGAAGGCGTCTCGCCACAGCAGGTGGTTGCCGA
>JAUILJ010000874.1 GCA_030433055.1 Polyangia bacterium | reverse complement strand
CTCCTTGTGGACGGGACTGACCAGCGCTCAGTTTCAGGGCAATCCTCTGCTCGACTTCTCCGCCGCCGACGACGACGCGATGGCTCTGCGCCACACCTGCATCAACGCTGCCCTTCAATTCCGCGAGGACACCGCAGCCCGTGGGACGGGCTGAGATCGACGCTCAATTCGGACATCTGGATGCGGACACCACCGTCGCAAGCGACGCTCGGGCAACGACGCACTGGCGACGACCCCTCGAAGGGTGTTGCCGTTGATGTCGGAGGCGAAGCCGGTTCTTGTCGCCACCTTCAGCGCTCCGCAGAGTCTCCGAGAGACTGTGCCGCCACTCCGAGGAGTCTCCGGTCAGGCCAAGTCCCGGTTCTATGAACGCGTCGCGTCGGGTTCGGGGACGCCACGCGTTCTGTCAGGGTGCACGAGGAGGGACTTGTCCCCGGCTTGCAAACGCAAGCAGAGTCTCAGAGAGACTGTGCCGCCACTCCAAGGAGTCTCCCGTTAGGCCAAGTCCCGGTCCTCACAGTGCCTGCGGGCAGCGATACCGCCGCCACGCTTGCTTACGTTGTGCACGAGGAGGGACTTGAACCCCCACGCCTTGCGGCACCGGAACCTAAATCCGGCGCGTCTGCCAATTCCGCCACTCGTGCGAGGGGGCGAAAGCTAGTCGGAGATCTGCGGGTGCTCAAGGGGGTGGGCGCTGGCACCTGGCTTTTGGGCGGATTTCGCGGCTGCGGAGGCGCGGGTGAGTGCGGTGCGGCGACTGAGGTACCGATTGCGCGCGGGTCGTCGCTGTGGGCCGCGGCTGGCCTCTCCCCCAAACCCAGCGCAAAAACCGTTGGATCCAGCAAGCGGCGCTGGAGCGGGTTACGGTGCGGACGTGGCGGGGTCGCGAGGCGTGCGTGCGTGGTGGTGGCGTGCGCTCGTCGTGCTGCTGAGCGTGCTCTGGGCCTCGGCAGCGTCTGCGGCGGAGGTGGTGCCGGGGCCCTACTACTACTCCTTCGCGGAGGATGACGGAGCCTGGCTCGGGGCAGGCGCACCGCCCTGGCAGAGCGTGGCGATGCCGCGCCAGGTACCGAACCAGGCATCGAGCTTCGTCTGGATCGCGGTGCAGCTCCCGGAAAATTCCGCAGGGCAAAGTGTGTTACTACCTCCGGTCCACACCAAGTACGCCGCATACCTGGGGGCGAGTCCGCTGGCGCGAGACGAGAGCGCGCTCGCGGGTGCGCGAGCGTTTCACTTGATCGACCTGCCAGAGACGGGAGGCGGGCGCTGGCTGCGCCTGCGCATCGAGAGCGACTACTCGAAGACGGGCTTGCGGGGAGAGATCCGCCTGGGCGCTCCCCATGAGCTGGTCCAGGGCATGCTGCGCCGAGACATCGGGCGAGCCGCGCTGATCGTCGTGTTCCTGCTCGGCGGCTTCGCCAGCCTGGGGGTCGCCATACGCGGCGTCGACCGAAGGGCGTTCCTGGGCTTCGGCATCTGGCTCCTTTCCACAGGGATCTGGTCTGCGTTCTACACCGAGATCCGCGATCTCTTGCTGCCGAGCCCCGGGCTGTGGCTCACCCTGTGGGCGACGGGGCTGGGAGGCGTGGGTGTCGGCTTCATCGTGTTCTTCGCGGCGACGTTCGCGCCGGACAAGCGCTGGGTCTGGCGCCTAATACCGCTCAACGCGGCGGTGGCGGTCGCTGGCTTGGCGCTCCTGTTCTTGGATGTACCCACCAGCGTGTCCAATCCGTTCCTGGCAGGGCTGCGCCTACTGTACCTGGGCGAGTGGTGCTTGGTGATGTTCGTGGTCGGGCGCCAGGCGCTCCGAGGCGTGCGCGAGGCACAAGTTTGGTTCGTCGGGCTCGTGCTCGTGGCCGCGTTCTCGATTCGAGATCTGCTGCTCAGCCTGGGAGTCATCGCCAGCGGAGATACGACGGCTCACTGGGGTTCGTTCGGCCTGTTCGTGGCGAGCGGCGTGGTGCTCCAGCGCCGCCTGGCCGCGCTGCGCAACGAGCGAGACGCGTTCGCGGCAGAGGCAGTCGCTACCGCGCGGGAACGTGAGCTGCTGCTGCGCGATCTGCACGACGGCCTCGGTCGCATCACCACCACGATTTCGATGCTCTCGGCCTCACCACGCAAGACGGATCCGCTGCCGACCATTCGCGCGCTGGCCGACGAGGGAAACCGCGAGATCCGCGCATTGATGCAGGCGCTGGACGCGGAGGAGGTGGAGTGGACGGAGCTCGAGGCGCAGATCCGCTTGGCCGCCCAGCGCTGCGTTCAAGCATCGGGGGGCTCGACCAAGGTGCGCGTCCAGGTGAACGACGCCGATCCTCCAGGCGCGTTCCTCTACATCCAGGTGCTCCGCGTGGTGCAAGAAGCGCTGACCAACGTCAGCAAGCACGGCGCGACGCCTCACGTCGACGTCACGCTGGAGGTCAGCCCCAGGTTGCTCACGCTGAGGGTCGTCAACGATGGCGTGACGGCTCGACCCGGAGACCCGAGCGGAGTCAATCTCGGAGCCGGAATGGGCAGCATGCGCGCGCGGGCAGAGGAGCTGGGAGGCGAGCTTCGCTTCAGTTTGGACCCCCAGCGCGACGAAGCGCGCCTCGAACTCTTGATCCCGCTGCCGATCCAGTACGCCGATCCAGTATGCTGAGCCTGCGTGACGGGGAGTGAGCGACCAGCACTGCGTCTGGCACTGGTGGAGGACGACGAGACGTACCGCGAGACGCTGTGCGACGTGCTGTCCAATGCGCCGCCCCTCGAGCTGCTCAGGGCCTTCCCCGAGGGGCGCCCGTTGCTCGACGCCCTGGAGTCCCTCGGGCCCGACGTCGTGCTCGTCGATCTCGAGCTGCCCGACATCGGCGGCCCGGAGCTGATCACCGCCATCAAGGCGCGCTACCCACAGATCGAGGTGATGGCGCACTCGGTCTCCGAAGCGCGAGATGTGGTGTTCGCGGCAGTGCGTGCCGGCGCGACCGGGTACATCCTCAAGGGCGCCTCTCCGGACGAACTCACGGAGGCCATCTTCGACCTCGCCGCTGGCGGCGCACCGATGAGCCCGCGCATCGCGCGCTCGGTGATCCGGGTGTTTCAAACCGAAAACATCGTGGCCGAAGACTACCTGCTCACCGCGCGCGAGCGAGACGTGCTCGCGCTGCTCGAGCGAGGCTACACCTACAAGGACGCAGCCCAGGAGCTGAGCCTCAGCCCCCACACCGTGCACTCCCACATCAAGAAGGTGTACGAGAAGCTGCACGCCACCAGCCGCGACGAAGCCGTGCGCCGAGCGCGCCTCAAGGGGCTGATCTAGCCAGCGCTTCAGGAACAGCCAAGCGCGCAATCTGGGAAAGACCGAAGGTGCCGGGAGACCAAGATGACAGAACTCCGGATCAAACGTCGACTCCGCCCGCTTAGGTTGGCATTTGTGGTCCCCTTAGGCTCGACGCGTGCGCTTAGGACTGCGTTCCGGCTATGCACTGCGTTGTGGGGAGGGAGGTACAATGTCGTCGTACCCGGATGCCAGGAGTCATCGACCCCACGACAACGTAGACTAGCGAAGGAGATAATTACGAGCGCAGAACCTGACCTCGTCATGCTCCCACCGCATGTCGACCCCAGCACACTGCCGGTCCCGCAAGAACGGCTCCGACCAATAACGGAAATATCGCAACGCCTGGATCTCAGGGGCCCCGGAGTTTCC
>JAUILJ010000873.1 GCA_030433055.1 Polyangia bacterium | reverse complement strand
CCGAAAGTCAGCCAGGGCAACCCTGCGTTCAACTCGGGCATCACGAGCTGCAGGGCGAGAGTCAACCCAACGAGCGTCGCGACCAATCCCCAGATGATGCAGGCGAAGGCAAACTTGCGGACGATTGCGTCATCGTACGTAAAACGTTCGACACGAGTGGTCATCACGCGGGGCCGTCTTCAAGATGCGCGCCAAGCTGCGCGGCCTGCGGCACTTGACCGCAATCTCCGCACGGAAGCCGCGGTATTTGCGGAGTTGCCCGTCCTGCGTTTCGAGTCACCGGCCTCCCGAGGCTCCCTCACCCCCCGAGCCCCCGGCTCATCCTGCGTAAATCTTGCCGCCCATGCGGCTCCCAGCGAACGCCCTTCGCGGCGAGGCATTTTGGGCGCTCCGACTCCTGGGATTCCCTAGGGAAAAGTCAAAAGATTGACGCTCCACCGCCCCGACAGAGGTGTCGTCGGACCCACCTCCGCCGACTCCGCAGCCAGCAAAAGCTGCGGACTCCGCCTTGGATCTCGCCCGCGCCGCGCCCTGAGGTCGCATGAGGTGCAGCCTCTCCATCCCTGCCGAGGCTCCCCACCGACACAACGGCTTCGCGCAGATCCTGCTGGGCGGCCAGAAGCCAAGCGAAGGTTTCACCTCATCGGTCGACGACCGAGCCTGGAGCCCCCGAAGACTACAAAACGCAAACAGCCCTCCGGCGCGAAGCCGAGGGCTGTTTCCATGGGGAGCTGGCCTTCAGGCGGCGGCGCTGTCGGCGACCGCAACCTCTGCGTGGAGCTTGGTCTCGCAGCGCAGCGAGCTGCTGATCAGGCAGTGCTTCTCTGACTTCTCCAGCAACCGCATCGCCCGCTCCGCGACCGCCTCGTCCTCGACCACGAGGCGCACGTGCAGCTCGATCTGGGTGAAGCGGAGCGCGCGCTCGACCTTGTCCAGGGTGCCGCTCGCAGAGCACTCCAGGCCTCTCCACTCGAGCTTGTTGGCGGCGGCGATGGCGCGAAACGTGAGGATGAAACAGTCCGCGGTGGCGGCGACCAGCAGCGTCTCCGGCGACCACTGATCACCCGGGCCGCCGAAGCTGGCGGGCCCTGCGGTATCCAGATCCGGTACACCAGGGGAGGTGAGGCGGATCAGCCCGTCAGCACGACCTGTCGCTTCCGCCCGATAGACGTGAGGAAAGGCATCCATCACGCCCCCCCAGTCCGCGCCTGATCTCGCAACTTCGTCACGTGCGCGTCGAGCTGGCGAATCGCCGCCTCGAACGAGTCGCGCATCGCCACGTACACATCTTCGTGACCGTGGTTCTTGCCGCTGTCGCGGTTGACGACGAACTCCTTGCCGCCGACGTGAAGCTCGAGCGAGACGGTATAGATGCGACCCTTGTGCTGATGACGATGGGGCGCGTCGACGACCACGTGCGCGTCAGTGACGAACTCCGAGTAGCGATCGAGCTTTTGAGCCTTCTCGCGGATGCGCGCTTCGATCGCGTCAGAGTGCGGCAGGTTGCGAAACGTGATTCGTAGTGGGACGCTCATGAATACGACCTCCTTCGGTCGTACTCAAAGCAGCTTCCATGCCGCTCTTGTTCCGAGCGGCGGAATCCCCGTCGCCCACATCCTTCACCCGGTTGCTGGTGAGCACCTTCTGAGGCGGCTTGCGCAGATCTCGCACCAGGCCGAACCACGACAGCACAACTAGCGTGTAGTAGCTCACATCGATCTCCCACCAGAAGAAGCCCTGGTTCGCGCTTCCCTGGTAGTAGTGATGGTTGTTGTGCCAGCCCTCACCCAAGGTGATGAGCGCGAGCAACAGCGAGTTCTTGCTGGTGTCCGTCGTCGCGTAGCGGCGCCGCCCGAAGCGGTGGGTGAGCGAGTTGATGGTGAAGGTGCCGTGATAGAGCAGCACCGTCGACAGGAAGAAGCCGGTAAACAATGCGCTGGCGCCACCGAGGGCGAACACCAGCACGGCCAAGATCGTCGGCGGCACCAGGTAGTGCTTATCCAGCCAGCGAAGCTCCGGGTACTTCGCCAGATCCTTCACCCGGCTGAGATCCGTGTCCTCGTACTTGCGGCACAGGATCCAACCCACGTGGGCCCACCAGAAGCCACGAGACGGCGGATGGACGTCTTGAGGCGTGTCCGAGTACTTGTGATGCACGCGGTGATGGGAGGCCCACCACAAAGGTCCCTTCTGCGCGGCAGTCGCCCCACCGAACGCCAGCAAGAACTGCATCACGCGCCCGACCTTGTAGCTGCGATGGGAGAAGTAGCGGTGGTACGCGCCCGTGATGAAGAACATCCGCACCACGTAGAGCGCGATGCACAGCGCGAAGTCTCGCCACGTGAACCCGAAGTAGAAGATGCCGAGCGGCATCAAATGCATGATCGCGAAGGGGATCGACTTGACCAAGTCGATCCGCTCGTCTGGCCGCGTGGCCTCGGTGGTCGCGCTCGGTGCATCCGAAATCAGGGAGGACTGAGACATGCATTTAGAGTTAGCGAGCGCATGTCAGCGTTTCGTCAGCTCCACATCACGCTTGTTGAATGCTTTCGCACCCTTCAGCCGACGATCCCGCAGCGCCTTCGTCTCAGCGCGCCAAACCAGCAAGCGCTGCGGTTTTGCGTGGCTTCACGCCAGGCGTGACGGCTCGGGCGCCGTCGCCAAGCGCGGGAGATTGTTGTGACTTCTCGGACAGGTTCGGGGGTGAGACGCTCAATCTTGGCCTTGCGCCCGGTTTTTGCAGTCCCGTCTTCGCTCGCGAGGCAACTCGCACCAGCGACCATCAACCGTGAGGTGACGCATGAACCGCCCCCTGGATCTGGAGACGCTGCAAGCGTCCCTGCCCATCAGCTTCAACTGGACCTACGAGCACCATCGCCCCGAGCTCGGGCGCTTGTATCGCAAAGCGCTGGTCTCGCAGTGGAACGGCGAGACGGATCTGGACTGGACGATCGACGTCGATCTCGAGGCTCAGAACGTCCCCGAGTTCATGCATCCGCTGTTTGGCTCGTCGCTCTACGACAAGCTCACGGAAACGGAGAAGAAGCGGCTGCAGGCGGAGCTCACTGCCTGGACCCAGTCTCAGTTCTTGCACGGAGAGCAGGGCGCGATGTTGGCTGCGGCGCAGCTCGTAGATTGCGTTCCTGACACCGACAGCAAGCTCTACGCCGCAACCCAGGTCGTGGACGAAGCGCGCCACGTCGAGGTCTTCGACAAGTACCTCCACGAGAAGGTCGGCTTTTCCTATGGCATCAATCCACACCTGCGCACGCTGCTCGACCTGATCCTGACTGACAGTCGCTGGGACATGAAGCTGCTGGGCATGCAGGTGATGGTCGAAGGCCTCGCGCTCGCCGCGTTCGGGGTCACACGCAACCACGTGCTCGAGCCCTTACTCAAGGATCTCACCGGTCACGTGATTCGAGACGAAGCGCGTCACGTCGCGTACGGAGTGCTGTCGCTCAGCGACCACTACCAGGGCATGCAGGAGTCCGAAGTGCGCGAGCGGGAAGACTTCGTCTACGAAGGCGCGCGGCTCATGCGCGACCGCTTCCTGTTCCAGGAGGTGTGGGAGAAGATGGGCATGCCCGTCGAAGAGTGCATGCGCATCACCTTCGAGAACGAAGGCCAGAAGCAGTTCCGCCAGCTGCTATTCGCGAAGATCGTGCCCGCGGTGAAACGCATCGGCCTGCTC
>JAUILJ010000872.1 GCA_030433055.1 Polyangia bacterium | reverse complement strand
GTTTGGTGCTTCGGCTGGCGGCGTGGCTCAGGCCGCCGGCTCCGGTTCGGAACCGGCGTCAGCGACCAGCGCGGACCTCGAGCTGGATCCGACGGCATACGCTCTGGACGGCTACTCGGTTCACGTTGGCATCAACCATCGCCACTGGCGGGTCGATCTCGGAGCTTTCGCGCTCGCCGTGCCAGAGTTCGTCCACGGCAACTCCGACTTCGATGTCTCGTTTCATGGCTATGGCGCCAAGCTCCAGTATTTCTTCTCGGAAACGCACTCCGGTGGCTTCCTGGGTATCGACGCCGGGCACATCCGCATGCTCGCTGAGCGCAAGGGCACGGATCTCGCGGTGACGGACGACAGCCTGAGCTTGGGTGTCCACCTGGGTTACCGCATCGACGTCGCTCAGGGTTTCTACGTCAAGCCGTGGATCGGCGTGAGCTACGCCTTGGGCGGAGCTGATGTCACGCTCGCCGGCAAGACCTTCGAAGCCCAGCCCGTCAGCGTGTTCCCGGCGATCCACCTCGGCTACGCCTTCGAGTGAGCATGATTGTGGGCGCCGTGGCCCGTTGCCCTTTGGCGCCCAGGCGCCGTTCAGGCTGATTCTGACCAGTTGCGCTAGTGGTGGCAGGGAGCGCGATTCAACACGTTACGACTTCGTCTGCATGCGCTAGGCAGGTTGGAGATGGCGAGTGTGAGCAGCGGGGCTTGGCTGATGTTGAGTGTGGTGGTTCTCGGGTGCGGAGGCGGTGGTCCTCACCCCCCTCGCCCCGCCCCCCAAGCTCCAGGTAGGCCGAATGAACCGCTCGCCGTGACGAGCGCGAAGCCAATCGCCAGCGAGCGGATCACTCCAGCGTCGGCGCCGAGCGCGGCGCAGCCTGCGCCGCAGGAACCCAAAGAGCTGGACCGCTTCGAGCAGGTCCCCGGCCTCGTGTGGCTCTATCAGACTGACGGGCCGCAGGATCTCGACGAGCGCTGTGGCGACTACGAGGTACGCACCCGCCTGACAGGGGACCAGACGCGGGTCGAAATATTAAATTCCTCGGGGAAAATAGTCAGGAGCTTCAAGCCCAGGCAAGGCCTCGAGCGTTACGCCCCGGCTTGGTGCTTCGACGTAACGGGGGATGGCAAGCCAGAGCTCGCCGTGACGAAGACCACGGGGGGTGCGCATTGCTGCCATGAGCACACCCTGCTCTCGCTCGGGGCGAGAGCAGAGACTTTGGTCGTCTACGCCGCGGGCAACGGGAGCCGCGACTTGCTCACGCCCGTAGACGCGAACGGCGACGGCAAGTGGGAGCTGGTGGACACGAACGACATCCTCGCGAGCGAAGGTTCCGAGGCGTATGCGTTCACTCGCTTCTTTCCGGTAATATTCCGCTGGGAAAAAGGCAAGTACGTGAGATCGACGAGGCAGTTCCCCGACTATCTGAAGGCGGAGCGTGAGCGCGCGATGACCGAGCTCAGAGCATGCGCTCCGGATTGCTGGGCTGGGGGTGAGGGGGAATACGTGCTCGGCTTGAGCCTGATGATCGGTGACTGGGACACCTTCAAGCAAGCCGAGGGCTGCCCGGCACCAGCTCAAAAGCACCTGGAGGCGTTGAGCAAGCGCATCGCGAACTCCCTGCGCTAGCAGGCTGCTTGCCATCTCGGCGACCCAACGAAGAGACCCGCGTGGACGTCGCTCCCGGAGCGAGCCCGAGGAGCACGGGGGTATACGGCTCCGCAGCGCGATAGCGAACGGGGGTTCACGGTGGGAGCGCTGCAGCCGAGGTGGCAGCGGCTTTTCTCGGTGGAATAGCGGCGCTGCGCGGGATGATTGTCCGGGCACGCTTCTTGATGAGATCGTCAGCGCATCGGAGCCTTGCGGCTCGGGAAGGGAGGGCGACTTGAAGGCGAAATTTGGGCTGATTGTTGGGATGACGGCCTTGGGCGTTGGGCTACTGGCGGGGGAGGCGCGTGCGGAGTCAAAGCCGGAAACGCACGACGGGTTCTACCTTCGGCTAGCGATTGGCGGCGGCTACGCCCGAGATAGCTTCAAGTACAGTGGGATCTTCGGCGCCGACACCGAAGGGAGCGGCGAGGGCAGCTCGGGGATCTTCGAGTTGATGCTCGGCGGTACAGTGGCCAAGGGCCTCGTGGTTGGGGGCGGCTGGTCAGTCGAGCGGGTCGTCAACCCGAAGGTGGAGATCGAGGGCGCGGACGTGAGCGAGGACTACAGCCTCGGCACGCTGTTCACCTTCGGGCCAATGATCGACTGGTATCCCGACCCCAACAGCGGCTTTCATCTGGGCGGTCTGATCGGCGTCTCGGCGCTGAACACCAAGGATCGCAGCGGCACGGACACCGAGAGCGATGCCGTGGGAGGTGGAGGCGAGTTCTTCATTGGCTACGAATGGTGGGTCGCCGACGAGTGGGGGGTTGGCGTTGCCGCGCGGTTATTCTCGGCGTCGCTGATCGATGAGTTCGTGATCGGAGACGTGCGTCACAACTGGAGCTCCGGCGGCGTGGTCTTCACGGGGACGTTCCACTAGCAGCCGCGCGTGTTACGCTGGCGTCGTGGGGGCCGCTTGCTGAGGAGACAGAGCTCGCTTCTGGGCGCGCTGCTCGTGACGTGCCTGGTGCTGGCGTGTGCAGCCTCCCAAGCTCCAGCACCCAAGTCTGGCACTCCACCCGTCGCTACTCCCGCGAGCGCTTCAGCGCTCCCCGTGGAGCCGGAGGCGGTGCCGCTTGCGCGTTGTCCCGAGGCCTGGCAGCGCCATCGACCCTGGGCGTTCTCTCGTGTTGGGAGCGTGTTCGCAGCGGGCCATCCGGGGCGAGTGGAGGTATTCGACACCAAGACGTGGTCGCGGCGCTTCGAGGTGCCGGTGAGCTGGTTCGTCGAATCGCTCCAGATCAGCGCCGATGGGCGTTGGCTGTTCCTGTGGCTGTGGCCCCCGCCGGAGGTGGCCCCCGCCATGCTCAGTGTCGTGGATCTGGGCAGCGGCCTGGAGCTTGGGCGCCGAGAAGTCGGAGAGCACGACGTCGAAAAGGGTTTCGTCGCGGCGCCAGACGGCAGCTGGGTGGCCGTACGCGGACATTCGGAGGGGATTCAGCCGTCGCGGGTGGAGTGGATCCGGCTGCCGAGCTTCGAGCTGCAGGCGTTCGAGAGCAATCAGGCGTTGGTGCAGGTCCCGAAGCCCAAGTGGGTTGCGCGCAGCTTGCCAGCGGGCTCCAAGGTACCCAACGGCCCGCCGAACTGGCAGGCAGATCAGGACCCTGCGGAGCCGGTGCATCCCAGCGCACTGGTTGCCAGCGGTGACTCGAAGTGGCTGGCCATCGAGTGGTCCCACGACACGGGCTCCCGCACGACCCTCGTGCACGCTGAGTCAGGAACGCTGGCGGCCACGTTGCGCGGCTACTGGCCCAGCGTCTCCCCCGACAATCGCTGGTTGGTGCTCGCTCGCGCGTCCGGAGTGCGCACGCTGTGGGAGCTCGACACGGGGCGGGGGAGAGCCTTTTATGATCCGCTCTGTGCGACCCCGGAGCTCGCAGCGCCGCCGAGCTTCAGCCCGAACTCAACCCTGGTCGCGTTCACCGGCAACGCCCGAAGTTGCCTTGTGGAAATTGCCGGAGCGAGGCTGCGACACCTGGTCCCGGAGGCCGTTCCGCAATCCGACGCGGAGCCCTACTATGCTCCCGGGCCTTGGATGAGCGATGGTACGGCATTCT
>JAUILJ010000871.1 GCA_030433055.1 Polyangia bacterium | reverse complement strand
CGTTGTGAACGTCTCCCGAGGCGTTGGTTTGAACCTCTCCAAGCACCTTCGCGCCTGGTGATTGAGTGAGCTTTCCGCCCATCACACCGACGTCTCCGCCAACCTCGGTGTCATCTTGGAGCTCGAGGTTACCGCCGACTACCGCGGCGTCTCCTCTGACTCGAGCCCCGGAGCGCAGCGTCGCTCGACCACCCATCACCGTCAGATCGCCGGTGACGGTACCGAAGATATCGGCGCTTCCACCCATCACCGTCAGGTCGTGCACTACATCATTTTTCTGGATGGTAATTGAGCTGCCCGTGACCACTCGGTCCTTGCCGTCTCCGGTCGCCTTGCTCAGGCTGATGCCGGCAGCAGGCGGGGTGGGAGCGACCGGCGGCGTCGGGGGGACCGCGCCGAGCTTCGGTGCGGCGACTTCGTCGCCGGGGCCCCCGGAGGCAGAGGGCGCTACGCCCGCTACCGGCGCTGGCTGCGCGGCGCCCTCCGAACCTTCCTCTGATGCCTCCGCCGCGCTGGCCTTGGCTACCGGCACGATGGTGATCAAGCTGCCCTTGCGCTCGGCGCGATAGCTGGCGTCAGCAAACAACGCTTGCATCACCTCGTCCGCGGGCAGCTGCTTCACATGAAGGTCAATCGGCGCTCCCTCGGGCCCCCGATAGATCACGTTCCAGTGGGCGGCGTCGGCGAGCTTGTGGAGCGCCTCCGAGCGAGAAGCGCGAGACAGCGACAGCGAAACCTGCGGAGACGCCTCAGGCCAATCCCCGGCTTTCTCGATCTCGGCCTGACCCACGCCTGCCCACAACGTCAGCGCCGTGACACAGGCGAGGGCACCGCCAAGACGTCGAATGAGAGACGACTCAAGCATTTTGATTCCTCGTGGCAAAGGTTTGGCGTAGCGCGATGGCGGTCCCCACTCCCATGAGCAGCAGCGCCAACAGGAGCGGAGCGATTGCGCCGAGCGCGCTGTCTTCAGCGCGGATGGAGCCCAAGAGCTGTGGAAGGGAACGGAGTGTCACGCTGAGCGCCTGAAGCAACGGTCGAGGGTCGAAGCTCCCCGCGGACATCACGCTGGGCAGGACCCCCAGCACGGCCAGCGCCAGCGCACCAGCAAGAGCCGCCTTGGGGACCCTGCGGCGCACAGGCGCCATCACCGTGTCGATTCGGTCCAGTTCCGGCGCCAAGCTCAGGTCGAAGTTCAAGCTGAGCTCCGCCGCCGTCGCTACCTCTTCGTTGCAGGCGTCACACGTGTCGAGGTGTTTCAGCGCCACCGCGCTCACGATCTCGAGCTGTCCGTCGGCACATGCAACGACGGCTTCGTCACAGAGGTGTCCCGATTCGTCTAGTTCGAAGGGGATCTGGTGTTCTGTCTTACCCATGACTACGCCTCGTACAGTTCACGCTCTAGTCGCTTGCGGGCTCGCGCGATCCAGGTGCAGACGGTGCCCAGCGGTACGCCGAGCAGTAGCGCGATTTCCTTGTAGCTTTTATTTTCTGCGTGGAAAAATATGATCGCGCGGCGCTCCTGGGCCGGCAGTGTCTCCAGCGCCTGGAGGAGCGCTTGCTTGCGCCGCCGGTCAATGAGCTCGCGCTCAGGGGACGCGCCATCCCAAGCGGTGTCTGCCGCCACGTCGAGCACGACTTCGCGAGCAGCTCCGCGGCGCCGGTCGATGGTCACGTGGCGAGCGATCCCGAACACCCAGCGGCTCAGGTCGTCGAGTGACCTGAGCTTCCCTCGACCTTCGAGCGCACGTCGGAGTGTCTCGCTCAAGCAGTCCTCGATGTCAGCGTGACTGCTGCCACCCAGCCGTCGCCGGATATACCCCTGCAGGGCCGGGCGCAGCTCCGCCAGGGCATGGCTGAACTCTGGACTCGGGGCGTCCTCGGGTGGCGGAGCGGTGGTGCTCATGGCGGCGCGGGCCTCGCTCAGGGTAGCCCAGGGCGTCGAGGAGCTTCGCACGTCCGCCCCTGTTCCTCCCCGCGCCCAGAACACCTGGCCGAGGCGCTCCCAGCCGAGGTGCTCCCAGCCGAGTGGCTGCCAGAGCGGGTTCAGGGTCAAAGTCGTCATCACCTCTGCCCTTCGCGCAGGGCCGGTGAGTTATTTCGCGCGCGGCGACTTTTGGGAAGAAACGCCCAGGATCTGGCGTGAAAGCAGGCTGGGCCCTGGGCGGCACGCCGTCCCAGGGTCCAAGCGGAGGCGAGCGTTCGGGGTGCGCTTCAGGAGTCGACTGCGACCATCAGCCGCTGGCGAAGCTCGAAGAACGGCTCACTGACCCCATACAGCACGAGCTCCTTGAGCCGCTCCTGTGCCGGGACGGCGCTCGACGCTTCATCAGACGCCTTGATGATCTCCGCAGCGGTCTCGAGGTCATGGCAGACGACCAGGCCTGCGCGATCGGCGGTCAGATCGACGCCGGCCACCCAGCGCTTGAGGTCCAGAGCGCCTCCGCTCTCCAAGAGCTTGGAGACCACGCGGGCCAACTGGTCTCGTGCCTGCGCTGACAAGTGGCGTTCGAGCGCCTCGATCGAGTCGCGAACTGGCCCCTCGAGGGACGGCGCTACCGGGAACTGGGGAGCGTTCAGCTTGATCGCAGCAAACAGCCAGGACTTCAGCCCCGTACCGGAAGGCACCAGGTGTCGGACGTACATTCCAGGACGGAAATACGTGAGGTGTCGGGCGGCGATGAACGCGGCCGCCTGAGGTGGAACCTCCGCGCTCAGCGCCGCGGTGCCGAGCACGATGGATGGCGCGTGTGCGTGGAGGAACGACAGGCCGCCGGGATCGTTCGGATTGTGGAACGTCGGGGGCGGCTGCATGCCCAGCACACCTGCCGCGTAGTGCAGCGTCTGGCTCATGGGGTAGGGGTCCGTCGCCAGATCCACTTGGTACGATTGATCGTAGCCAAGGTCGACGAAGCTCTGGCCCCGAGTAAGGATCACGGCCGGTTCAATCAGGGCGAACACACTGGTCAGCAGCGGATCGGCGAAGTTGTGGAAGACGCGGCCCAGCCAGTCCTCGTCGCTGAACGCATCTTGCGCGTGAGCTGGGGTCTCCGCGCGCATGCGGCGGAAGAAGCGCTCCTCGTCTGGTTCCGCGAGGTTCATCACGAACAGCGCCTGGCACAAGCACCAAGCCGCGTCCGCGCGCTTGACCTCGGTGTAGAGCCGACGCAGCAACTTGTACGAGTCTGGGCGGTACGGATTCTGGCGCAGGATCGCCAGCTGCGCGGTGACCGCCTTGCTCAGGTGCTTGTGGGGATCCGATGCATATAGGTTCGCCAGCAGCTCGCTGCGCTCCTTGTTCTCGGGATCCAGCGTGTGAGCGGCCTCGAACGCGTCGATGGCCTTGTCGGTCCAGCCGAGCTGCTTCTCATACAGCTCACCAAGCTCGGTGAAGGTCTCGAGCAGCGTCTTGGTATCCTTCTTGTCCGACGCGCGCTTGAGGCGGCGCTTGAGTAGCTTTTCCACCGCCTCGTAGTCGCCGCGCTGACGCTGCAACTCGATGACTTCGCTCAGCGCCTTGGTCATCTCCGGGTCGAGTTCGAGCACTCGCTCGTAGTACTCGATCGCGCGCTCGACATCCCCCATTTGCCGCCCGGAAACGATGGCGGCGGTGTGCATGTACTTGGCCTTCTGGCGCGAGTCGTCCACGAACTCCGCCAGTCTGAGTACGACCTCTACGAGCTTGCCCCAGTCTTTCTCCTCGCTG
>JAUILJ010000870.1 GCA_030433055.1 Polyangia bacterium | reverse complement strand
TGGCCGAGCAAGCGGAGGGCGCCGTGATGGATGCAACGCTGCACGGCATCCACAAGCTGTTCTTCCGCCTGCTGGTGACACCGGACCGCTACGCGCGCTACAGCCAGCCGCTCTGGAATCGCTTCTTCGACTCTGGGCAGATGGTGAGCACCGTCGAAGGAGACGAAGTGCGCAGCCGCGCGACCGGGTGGCGCGGCTACCACTGCTTCGTTTGCCGGATGAACCGCGAGGCGATGCGCATTATCCATACGGCAATGGGTCGACAGCTGGTGGGCGAGGTCGAGCAGACCGAGTGCATGGCCAAGGGCGACAAGGCCTGCGCCAACCGTCTACAGCTGGCCCCCAAGTAGCCACGAACGACGCCTCCGGCGTCGCTGCCCAGGCTGAGGGGAGCCGCGTTGCCTGAGCAGGCACCCGTCGGCTATGGTTCGGACATGCGGGTCGTCCTCTTGTACCCTCCTCCCTGGAAGCTCTCGGCGCCCGCTGAGCTCGGTGACGAGACCGCGCGTCTGAGCCCGGAGCAGGGCGGGCCGCCCGCGGACTACCGCGAGGGAGATCTGGATCCCGATTTCTGGCAGACGCCCTACGGGCTCTACTCCCTGGCCGCGCAAGCCATGCGCGCGGGTCATCAGGTCAAGCTGCTGAACCTCTCGGCCTACCCCTGGCAGGAGGTGGAGCAGGTGGTCGGCTCACTCGAGGCCGACCTCTGGGGCATGAGCTGCTGGACCGCAAACCGCCGCGGCGTCGGCTACACGGCAGCCCTGATCAAGCATTTCCACCCAGAGTCGCACATCATCGTCGGTGGGCCTCACGCTACCCCCCTGGCACGCGAGATGCTGGAGTACCACCCGGCGATCGACACCGTGAGCGCCGGCGAGAGTGAGCTGCAGTTCCTGGAGCTGTGCGGGCGTATCCAGCGGGGCGAGCCGACGACGGGCATCGCGGGCACCTGGTTCCGCGGGGAGTCAGGCATCGCGGAGGCTCCGGCGCGCGCTTCCATCGAGGACCTCGATGCGCTGGCGTCCCCCCACGCGCACTTCGACACGCACATCTTCATGACCTCCCGGGGCTGCCCCTGGGCCTGCACCTTCTGCGGCGCGGAGACCAGCTGGGGGCGCGGATTCCGCGCGCAGTCCGTGGGGTACGTGCTGGACGCGCTCGAGCAAGCCGTCAGCCGCCTGCCGGTGAAGCTCCTCCAGATCAAGGACGACACCTTCACCACCAACAAGAAGCGCGTCATCGAGCTGTGCAGGGGGATCCGCGCGCGCGGCCTGCAGTTCTTGTGGAGCTGCGACACTCGGGTCGACGTGCTGAGCGACGAGCTGCTGCGCGAGATGCGCCTGGCTGGCTGTCAGCGCCTGAGCCTCGGCGTCGAGTCGGGCTCCGCGAGCATCCTCAAGCAGATCGACAAGAAGATCACCGCCGACAAGATCGTCGAGAGCGCGAACCTGGCGAAGAAGTACGGCATCCAGGTGCGCTTCTACATGATGCTTGGTAACCGCGGGGAAACGGTCGAGACGTTTCAGGAGACACTACAGTTCCTGGAGCGGGCCCGCCCCCATCAGTACATCTTCTCTTGCCTCTCGATCTACCCGGGGACTCGAGACTTTCAAGACGCCGAGAAGACCTGGCTCGACCGCAAGCGCTACTTCGCCGAGACCTTCCAGGAACTCAAGGTGCCCTTCGACGCCGACGAGGAGACGACCCGGGTGCTGGGCGAGTGGTTCGCCCAGAACTGCGGCCTGCGAGACTTCTATCGAGAGGGCGTGGAAGAGTGCAAAGCCATCCTGGCGGAGCTCGGGGATCACCACGCTGCGCACATGGACCTCGCCGGGGCCTACTACAGGGAGCGCCAGTTCAAGCTGGCCGAGGAGCACATCCACAAGGCCCTGGAGCTCGGTTATCCGCTGCCAGGCCTGGCCTACAACTACCTCGCCTGCATGGCGGCGGACCGCCGCGACCTGCAGAGCCTGCAAGAGCACCTGCGCAAGGCGATCCGCACGGATCCTCAGCATTTCGTCGTCGCGCAGAACGCCGAGGCGCTACGCATGTGGCTCACTCAAGGCGGCCCGGTGCAGAACCTCCCGCTGCACCTCAGCGCGCGCCACGATTTCCAGATCTTCGAGCGCACCACGCAGCCGATGCTACCGGGCCCGCTGCCTGAAGATTTCGCTCACTGGCCGCCGCCCTCGGAGCCAGACCCCGCGGACCCGCTGCGCTCCGCCAGCGAGGCGAGCCAGTCGTCGGACCAAGATCGCACGCGGTTGAAGGTCGTCTCGTCGCCGTAGGCCAGCGCCGACCAGATGGCCCGCACGGCGTTGGCGCCAGCCTTCAGGTGCTCACCCTGGGTTATCTCCGCGAGGCTCGCCAGGTGGTTCTCCGCGGCGCGCAGCGCATCCATCGCCGCGACGCGAGGCTCCGAAGCGAACGCCAGGCTGATCCAGAGTTCCCAGTCTTCTTGCAGCTCGAGCGCGCTGACTTCCCCCAGGCCGAGATCATTGGCTAGTTCCGCAAGGAACTGCCATTTGGGCGCGGGCTGCTTCGGATGGTAGTCGTCGCCAGAGCGCAGCCACACATCCACCGCGGCGTCGAGCTTGTCTGGCGCGAGCCTGCTTGCGAGTTCCTGCTCCCGCGCCGCCAGCGCTGCCAAGGCACCGCTCGCCTGATACGCGGGGACTCCGCTCTTTCCATCCGCTGCCTTCCAGAGCGCGCCGTCGTGCACCGCGTCCAGCAAGCGCACACGCTTGAGTCGCTGCGCCTCCCAGCCTAGCAGGCGCACCCAAAGCAGCTCGGAGCCCTCGCGCGCGAAGCGCTCTGCAGACGACTGGCGACGCAGCTTGGCTTTGTCCAGATGGATCGGCTGGCGGAGCCCCGAAGCGTTCGGCTCCGGCGCCCGCTGTTTCCGCGCTTGTTGCGCGCGACGCAGCTTGCGGTTGGCGGTCACTGTGTGGTTCTACACCAGCCCTCCGGTCGCCGACTACTTCGCGTTGCGGCGGGCGAGAGTCAGCCACGCAGGAAGCTCAGCGCTTCCTTGAGCTGGGCGTCGGTCATGCTGTGCCCGACCTTGGGCCGGCCCTTGCTGCGGTGCTTCCATCCCAGGCGCTTGAGTAACTTGGCGAAACCCGCTGCGTCCTTCTTGGCGCTCTTGTCCTTCAAGCCCCAGCCGACGTAGACCGGCGGCCGACGCTTGACGCGCTTGGCCGTCGCCTCCAGGTAGTTCGCGCCGCCTCCGGCGAGGGTTGCATAGCCGTCGGCTTCGAACGCGTCGCGCAACACCAGGCTGCTCGCGTAGTAGGCCCCGTTGGAGAAGCCGACCACGATGAGTTTTGCGTAGTCCTTGCCGCGTCGCTTCTCGAGCGCCTGCTTGGCGCCGCGCCACTCGGCGAAGAGCTCGGGCTCCAGCGACTTCTGCGCGGAAGTGCGCGTGGGCCACGTCCACCAATCTTCCATGTCCTTGGGACCGATGCCGCGTCGTCCCCGTGGAGCCAGTAGATCGAAGTGGTTCACCTTGGCAGCGCGCACCAGCGCCCGCTGCTGGTTGTACTGCCAGCCGCTCTCGGACTTCACGACCCCGTGCAGAAAGATCACCAGGGTGTCCGACGGCTCGTCCTTCGAAGCCACGAACGCGCACACGTGGTGCTCCAGGCTCTCGAGCTCCGAGTGGCACCAGGCCTCATCCTTGGACTCCTGCACGTCAGGCTGCTCCGGGACTGCAGGAG
>JAUILJ010000869.1 GCA_030433055.1 Polyangia bacterium | reverse complement strand
TGCGTCTGGCTGCCTGCTGGCGGCTATCACGCGGACGCGTGGAAGTTGCTGGCTGGCAGCGTGCTGGCCTGTGGTCTGGGGTCCGACGCGCCGATCGTGCCTGGCTACGACCCGCTGAGGAGTCGCTTCGCGCGCATCGGAGAGAGCCTCGATCGCGGTGAGCTGGAGGGTATGACCGAGCTGACGCTGAACGATTTGCTCGGTGACCTCCACGTGCAGCACGGCACCAAGCGTTTCCTCGGCTTTTACTCGGAAGATGGCTGTGAGTACGCGCTGGCGCGCTACGGGATCTTGCGGCAGCTCGAGCGACTGGGCTACTCGGACTTCGAGGTCGAGCTCGATGAGGGGGGGAGCGGTGACCGTATGCGTCTGTTCGGTCACGCCGGTGCCGCACGGCACTTACTCGTGGAGTGCGTCGCCGAGATCAAGCGCCCCGAGGAGCTGCTCTTCGTCAACTGGCTCACACTGCGCAACCCACGCGCGCAGTTCAGCGCGCGACGGCCGAAGCTGCCGGGACAAGAGCATCCAGGCCTGGGCCTGGCGAGGGAAGCTGGAGAGCTGCTGAATCGCATCGCGGAGCGCTTGCAGCTCCTGGGCGTGGCTTTTCGCCCAGCGTCTTACCACCTGGCCTACGCCGCGCGACACGACGCCAGCTTCGTGGACGCTGGCCGCCAAGGGCGCTTCGAAGCGCTGATGCGTGACTTGAAGGGCCTGCCGCTACTGGAGGCGAGCACGAAGGTCGCCACGGGACAGGTGCTGCTCGACGGCAGTCCGTACCTCTGGGAAGCCGACATGATGGTGCACTGGCACAAGACCCCCGAAGAGGTGGACCTGGAGGCTCGCAGAGAGCGTATGCGCGAGGCGCGCGACGAGGCCCACTTCACGCTGGCTCCCGCCTCCCGAAGCGACAGACCAACCCGCTAGCCTGCTGGTGTCCTGGAGACGGGACACTAGAGCGCGTAGCCGACACCGACGAACGCGCCCAGGTACTGATCCAGCGCACCGCCAGCGACGTTCGCGTCGCCCACCTCTGGGTCGAGCGTGAAGAAGTAGCGCTCCAGCTCGAAACCAGCGCGCACGTCGAGCGCGCTCGTGAGCGCGTAGCGGAGCTGCATGCCGAAGTCGATCCCACCGGCGCTGGCGTTGGGGAACCAGGAGTCGCTCGCGATATCCCCTTCGCCGACCAGCGCGCGGTAGCCAAGCTCGGTCACCAGAGTGAGCGCCTGGGTTGCCTGGAATTCGAAGCCGGCCCCGATGCGCACGAACTGGTAGTCGGCGCTAGGTACTCCCGGTTCCGCAGGGTAAAGAGCGTTGTCGGGGGTGATGGGGTCGACCTCGAACACGCGACGTCCATAGGCGATACCTCCGGTCACGCGGTGGGCGTGAAGCGGCACGCGTGCACGTAGGCCAACGCCGTACGCGTGGCTCGAGGTTTCGAAGCTCTCTCCAGCGTAGCGCTCGGAGTCGAGACCCACCGCCTGCCCGTAGCTGCCTTCCACACCAAACCAGCTGATGGGGCTCTGGTCGCCCGCTAGCGCTCCAGGGAAGAGCGCCAGGTTGCCTTCCAGCCAGGGGCCCGTCTTCAGCGTGTAGCTCTGCAGGCGCTGAAAGATGTCGTCGTTGTAGCGCAGCATGCGACGGAACGCGCCGGCCTGAAACGACGCCTCGACGCCGTTCGCTCGCTGCGGGTCTGCGGTCTCGTCGCCGCGAGCGACGTCGGCCTGGGCGTACGCCGAGGGAGCGAGCGCGAGGCAACCCAGGAAGCCAGCGAGCGTGGTGGCTACGTGACCGGCCCTACGATGTTCGAAGCGAGTCATTCGTCGTCGAGGATGTAGGCCGGGCTGGCCCGGAATTTCAATGCGGCCGAGACCTCCTGGCAGACGCCATCGGCGTCCGGGGCGAGATCTGCCGTCCCGCCGATCACGCTGGTGGCGAGCTTCTGCAAATCGGAGCTGATGTTGAGCCCGGCCACGATGTCTTTGAAATCTTCGACGTTGATCCCGCCGCTCACCACGCCTTCCACGAAGACGCCGCCGACCTGCTGCTCCCGGGTCAGCTCGAACTCGACCCTCGCTCCGCGCACGTGGAGGTTGAAGTCAGCGTCCAACACCCGGACGGGTAACCAGGCTTCGTCAGCGTGAGCGTAGAGCTTGCCGTCCTTGACGTAGCCATCGAACTCGCTGACGGGCGCTTCCTCGCGGTTATAGCCGAAGGTCTGGTAGAGCTCGTAGGCACCGGTCGTGTCTTGCAACACGCTGCCGCTCCCACCTCCGAGCCGGAGCTTCACGTCTGCGTCGTCTTCGAGATTGTCGAGGCCCTGCAGCTCCATCACGATCAGCAGCTGACCGTTGGCGATGGCTGCCTCGAGCAGCACGTCGATGTTGTCCTCTCCGACGAAGGTCTTGATCAAGGGCAACAGCACCGCGAACTGGTTGTCGATGCCTGTGCGCCCGTCGGGGCCGTTGAAGTCCTTCTTGAAGCAACTAGCCGCGTCCTCGCCGACCCCGTTCGTGTCGTCTAGGTTCAAGCCTTCGGCGACGCCGGGCTTCGTGTCCGTGGGCTGTTCGAGCTGTTGAGCGAACGTGGCGAACGTCAGCACGGCTCCGTAGTCCGCGCTTTCGGGTTGATCCGCGGTCTGGTTGACCTCGGCGTCCCCGCCGCATGCGCTGAAGAACAGCGGAAGCAAGCCGCACGCGAGCGCGCGTTTCATACCGCCTCCAACCCGTCGAGGCCTTCGGTGACCAGGCCCTCGTCGCCACCGAACTCTCCGACGCCTGCGTCCATCATGCTCAAGATGGTGAATCCGAGCTTGCTTGCGTTCGCGCCCGATGCGCGGAAGTGCACACCCTTCTTGAGCCGGCCACTCGCGCCACCCGCCAGGACGATTGGATACTCGTCCACGGCGTGGCTCTTGCCGAAGCTGCAATCAGAGAAGCCCATCACCAGGCAATGATCCAGCAGCGTCTCGTCTCCCTCGGGGATCGCGCGCAGGGCTTGCAGCGTGTAGGCATATTCCGTGAGGATTTGCTGTATGATCGCGGTCACCTGGGGCTGGTCCCCCGGTTCGTCGTGGGTGAGCTGGTGGTGACCTAGCGGCGCACCGGGGTACAGCACGTTGCCTACGGGCTTGCTGAACAGATACGAGAAGACGCGGGTCTGGTCGCAGGCCAAGCTCATCGCCAGCATGTCGCTCATCACCCGACTGATGGCGGACATCTGTGCCCGGCCCTCGATGTCCGGGTAGTCGGCGAGGGGCGCCATGGGCTTCGCGCAGGCTGCGTAGTTCGGAGGATCTTCCTCGAGGCGAGCGATCTGCTTCTCGAGGTCGCGCACGGCGGTGAAGTGCTGGTCGAGGCGCTGTTGATCGAACTTGCTGACCCGCTTCTTGAGCGCGGTTGCGTCTTCGCTCACCGCGTCCAGCACGCTGCGGCGCAGCGCCAGCCGGGGGTCGATGACCGGGTCGTCTCCGGGCGCACGGAAGCCGACCCCGAACAGCCGGTCGAAGAGCGCAGCGGGGCTCCACTCAGGTGGGTTCACCTGGCCGGGGCCGGTGTAGCTCAGGCTAGCGTCGGTGCGTTCGACGGCGATCTCCAGAGAGGGGAAGCGGGTCTGACCGCGGAACGCGTCGGCCAGCATCTGGTCGAGTGTGGCGGTCGCAAAGGTGCTGTGCGAGAAGTCCCCGCCGGCTACTCCGAGCCTGCGCCCAGTCAGGATCGCGGCCGGGCCAG
>JAUILJ010000868.1 GCA_030433055.1 Polyangia bacterium | reverse complement strand
GTGCGAGGCGTTCGGCTTCGAGGTGATCTTGAAGGTCGAAGGCGAAGGCGGCCGCATCGAGCACAGCGAGCTGATGTTCGGCGATGGACTGATCATGGTCGGACAAACCGGCGGCAAGTCGACGCGCGAAGTGCCGTTGCCGGGGGTGTCGCCCAAGTCCCTCGGCGGCAAGAACACGCAAATGCAGTGCGTGATGATCGACGACGCCGAGGCCCACTGCGAGAACGCACGCAAAGCCGGCGCCAAGATCATCGATGAGCCGTTCGTGAGCGACTACGGCGAAGACTACTGGGCCGACAAGAGTTACCGCGCGGAAGACCTCGAGGGGCACCACTGGTTCTTCGTCCAGCGCCTCAAGACCGGCAAAGGCTGATGGTCGAAGCTCCCCTCGCCTTGGAAGCTCAGTCGCTCGACGCGACCCTGATGGCCCTGGCCGATCCAGCGCGGCGCCGCACCATCGAGCTCTTGCGGGACGAGCCTCGGCGCTCGAGCGACCTGGCGGAGGCGCTCGGCCTGTCTCGCCCGCTGATGAGCCGCCACCTCAAGGTGCTGCGCAGAGCCGGTCTGGTCGAGGAACGCGCCGCGGAGCACGACGCGCGCAATCGCGTCTATCGCCTCAAGGCGGAGCGTTTCGCAGAGCTGCGCGGCTGGGTAGAAGAGGTGGAAGCCTTCTGGAATGATCAGCTCGGCGCCTTCGCGGAGTACGCTGAGCAGAAGCTAGGCAAGCGCTGAACCAGCATGAGCGAACCGACTGAAGTCCCCCCCGGTGATCAGGCGCGAGCCACGGTGTTGATCCGTGCGGATCGCAGCGATGTCTTCCGCCTGTTCACCGAGGACATCGATCAGTGGTGGCGACGGGGGATGGCGTATCGCATCGGCAAGGGACGCAGCGTGATGCACCTCGAGCCGAGAGTCGGCGGCGCGCTGTTCGAGCGCTTCAACCTGCGACGCGCCGGTCAGGACACCGGGAGCGAGAAGGTCGTACAGACGGGCACCGTCACCCACTGGGACCCCCCGAGGCGGATCCGCTTCATCTGGCGCGCAGTGAACTTCAAGCCCGAGGAAGAGACCTACGTGGAGGTGACGTTCACTCAGCAACGCAGCGGTACGCTGGTGTGCGTCACTCACAGCGGCTGGAGCAACATCCGTGCGGATCATCCAGCGCGCCACAAGGAGCCGGTACCCGAGTTCATGCGCAGCATGGGCATGTGGTGGGGGAGCTTGCTCATGTCCCTGCGGCAACACGCCTCTGGCTAGCGCGTCATAGTGCAGCGAAGGCGCCGTGCCAAACTGAGTCACCGCACAACGCGAGCGCGGTTTGTAACGAAATGGGGCGATCATGTGACGGATTGGGTTGACCAATCGCGCTCCGCGGGGAAGCTAGTAGCAACACGTTGCTTTCTTCCGCTCCTTCCGTAACCGCTCCTTCCCGCAGTAAAGCGCAGCTCAGCGCGCCCCGCATCAAGCTATCCATGGGCGTGCTGTGGGGCTGGCTACTGCTGATCCCCATCGGCCTGAGCGTGCTGCTGGCTCGCACCGACGCCGTGGAGCCTCCCATTCGGCTGCGCCTGGCGCTGTACGTTGGCGGCCAGCTGCTCGCCGCGGGTCTGCTGGCGTCGGCGCTGGTCGACGGGTGGCGGCGACTGCCGTGGCGCAAGGCGGACTACCTGGTGCTCGCGCTGAGCGTCGCGCTGCTCGCGTGGTGGACGCTGCCGGACGATCTGCAGGTGATCATCGGGAGGCTACCGACATTTCTGCCCAGAAAAGCCTGGCTCGGCGTGATGGTAGCTTCCGCCGCGGGGGGTGTCGCGCTCCTGGCGTGGTTCGGGCGCCTGTGTGCGCGCCCCTGGCTACGCTGGCTCGCGGTGTTCGGCGGGCTTGCTCTGGGGCTGCTCAATCACCGCTTCGCGCTCGATGACTACCCCGGGGTGCACTTGATGGTCGCGGTGTGCGCCGCCACGCTGGCTGGCAGCGCCCTCGCCCAGCGTCCCGCCCTGCCGGTCAAGCGCGCCTCCTGGCCTCGGCACCTCGCGCGGCTGCTCGCTGCGTTGCCCGCGGCCTACGCGCTCGTCGTGCCTCCCACGAACACCATCGGCGTGCATCTCTATCGCGGCTCGACCGCGGTATTGGCGCCGTGGGCCAGCCGCCTGCAGCAGCTGGTTCCCAAGCAGGAGCGCGTGGCGTTCACACCCAAGAACTCCCGCTGGTACACGCCGCGCGCCAACGCGCCTGCCGTGCCTCCCAGCGACGCTGAGCTCCTGCCCGACAACGGGATCGTGATCCTGTTCGTGATCGACACCACCCGCGCCGACGTGCTCGATGGTCGCTTCACCAAGCGGCTCCCCACGCTCAGTCGGCTCAAGGAGACCGGCGTCTACTTCCACGAGGCAATCAGCCCCGCTCCTGCCACCGCTCAGGCGGTTGGCGCGATCATGAGCGGCCGCTACTACTCTCAGCTCGAGTGGCAGAAGCGCTCCGGTCGCCCGTACTGCTACCCGGATCACGACAAGAGCCCGCGGCTGCCCGAGCTGCTCCAGCGAGGCGGCGTGCACACGGCGAGCCGCACCGGGCTGCCGGGCCTGGCGAGCGGCTTCGGGATCCTGCGCGGCGTCGAAGACGAGCAGATCCTCAAACGCCGCGGGCGGCACACACCCATGTCGAGCTACGTCGTCCCTGCCGCCATCGAGCGGCTGAGCAAGGTCAAGGACGAGCCGCTGTTCCTCTACGTCCACATGGACGACCCCCACGCCCCCTACACCTCGGGCAAGGGCGGGAAGACTCAGTTCGAGCGCTACGTCGCCGAGATCGCCGAGGCGGACAAACGGCTCGGCCAGCTACTGGCCGCGCTGAAGAAGCACAAGCTGGAGGACCGTACGTTGCTCATCGTCACCGCCGATCATGGCGAGGCGTTCGGTGAGCACGGGGCGCGCCATCACGCGACCACGCTCTACCAGGAGCTGCTGAGGATCCCGCTGATCTTCTCCCATCCGGCGCTCGAAGCCCGACACATCGAGCAACGGGTCTCGCTGATCGACCTCGCTCCCACGATCTTGGACCTGTACCACCAGCCGACCCCAGGCACGTTCATGGGGCAGAGCCTGGTGCCGCTGCTGAGAGGCAAAGACACAGCGCTGTCACGCCCGCTGGTTGCCGATTCCGCGCGGCTCAAGCGTGCGATGATCTTCGAAGACGGCAAGAAGCTGATCGTGGATTCTCGGACGGGGGTGAGAGAGCTCTATGATCTGGAGCAAGACCCCGAAGAGCTCGAGAATCGCTATGACACCGATCCCGAGTCCCCCATCTACGACCAGCTGCTGAGCGACTTCTTCGAAGCCCACGAGCTGAAGAAACCCGGATACGAGACCCACTTCTGCCGCTAAAAAAGCCTCAGAGCACGTGGATCTGGCCGTGATGACGCACGCGGCGGCTCGCTGGGGCCGCGGCCCGACCGCGCTTGACGTCATCCGAGTTCATCGGGCGCGGCACGCTCTTGCTATCCATGCGGATACTGCGCGCCTTCTCGAGTTCCACCCGGACTCGGTCGAGCTCGGCCCCGGGAGCCGCCAGGAAGGCCGCGCGCGACCCGTGGCGCGTCTCTCGGAGCTTCGCCAGGGCAGCATAGCCGTGGGCGCTCACCATCAAGTCGCGCTGCTCGACGTTGTCCAGTAGCTCGAACGCCTCGCGATGGTGGTTCGGAAGCGCCGCCAGCGCTTCACCCAGATCGCAGCGCAGCG
>JAUILJ010000867.1 GCA_030433055.1 Polyangia bacterium | reverse complement strand
CGAGAAAAAGGGCATGCCCCTGACCAGTGTGCTCGAGATCAAGGTCCCCCGTGACCTCCTCGTCGAGCGTGCTGTCCTGCGTCGTACCGATGTTCGGACTGGACAGATCTATCACCTCAAGTACAATCCTCCGCCCCCTGATGCGGAGCTCCAGCATAGAGCAGACGATCAGGAGGAAAAAGTCGTTCAGCGCCTCAATGATTACGAGGCGATCACCTCGGCGCTGCTCCCCTACTACGAGCAGCGCGGCTTGCTGAAGCAAGTAGACGGGGTGGGCGAGCTGGACGAAATCACAGCCCGCATCACCGAGGCTCTCGGCAAATAACGAGCGCCCGGATGAGTTCTTTCAAGGAGGACGATCGAGATCAAGACGAGAAGCAGCAAGGCGAAGCAGGACTAGTCGAAGAGGTACTACCCCGCGGAATGTTCCGCGTCCGCCTCGACTCAGGAAGAGCGCTTCGTGTTGGGCTCACCCCAACCTCTCGCCACTCGATGGTTCGACTCATCTCAGGAGACCGAGTCCTGATCAAGGTCTCCAGCCATGACCCTTCCCGGGGTCACATCATCAAGAAGCTCTAAGAGGGTACCCCGATGAAGGTCCGACCCAGCGTTAAGAAAATCTGTGACAAGTGCAAAGTCGTGAAGCGCTCAGGCGTGGTTCGCGTTCTGTGCAGCAACCCTCGCCACAAGCAGCGCCAGGGCTGAGAAGAGGATTACGACATGGCCCGTATTGCTGGAGTTGATCTCCCCCGTCGCAAGCAGCTCGAGTTCGCACTGCCCTACATCTTTGGAATCGGTTCGCGTACCGCTCGTGAGATCTGCGAGCGCGCTGGAATCGACAAAACCAAGAAGGTGGACGAGCTCTCGGATGGCGAGGTGAAGCAGCTGCGCGACACCATCGAGAGCAACTACAAGGTGGAGGGCGATCTCCGCCGCGAGGTGCAGCAAAGCATCAAGCGACTGATGGACCTGGGCTGCTACCGCGGCCTCCGTCACCGCAAGGGGCTCCCGGTCAACGGGCAGCGCACTCACACCAACGCGCGTACCCGCAAGGGCCCGAAGCGCGGCGCCGTCAAGCGCCGATAGTCACAGACTTCATTAGTTTTTCCACTTGGATAATCAGAGACAGGCGTAGCGATGGCGACGAGCAAGAAGCGCGGCGGCAAGAAGGTCGTCAAGAAGAACGTCGGAGCGGGCATTGCCCATATCCGTTCGACCTTCAACAACACGATGGTGACCATCACCGACGTGAACGGGAACACGATCTCTTGGGCCAGCGCGGGTACCCGCGGCTTCAAGGGCTCTCGCAAGAGCACCCCTTGGTCAGCGCAGCTGGCCGCGGAAGAAGCAGCTCGTCGTGCGATGGAGCACGGCATGCGTTCGGTCGCCGTGTTCGTGCGCGGCCCCGGAGCTGGTCGTGAGAGCGCGCTGCGAGCGCTTCAGTCCGCGGGCTTCCGCGTGACGCTGATCCGCGACGTCACCCCCATCCCTCACAACGGCTGTCGCCCCCCGAAGCGTCGGCGCGTCTGATTCAGGCTTAGGAAGCATCATGGCACGGTACATTGGTCCGGTTTGCAAACTCTGCCGTCGCGACGGCACGAAGCTCTATCTGAAGGGCGCACGCTGCTTCTCCGAGAAGTGCTCGGTGACGCGTCGTCCCTATCCGCCTGGTCAGCACGGTCAGGGCCGCATCAAGATGAGCGAGTACGGCCTCCGTCTGCGCGAGAAGCAGAAGGTGCGTCGCATCTACGGCGTCCTCGAGAAGCAGTTCCGTGGCTACTACGCCTCCGCGAGCGCGCTCCGAGGGCGTACGGGTGAAGAGATGCTCGGTCTGCTCGAGCGTCGCCTCGACAACGTCGTGCATCGCATGGGCTTCGCGGCGACTCGCCGTCAGGCTCGCCAGCTGGTGCGCCACAACCACCTCCTGATCAACGGCAAGCGGGTGAACATCCCCAGCTACCGCGTGAACCCCGGCGACAAGATCGAGGTTCGCGAGAAGAGCAAGAAGATCGCCTACATTCAGGCGGCGATCGCGCTCACCGACTCTCGTCCTACCCCCACCTGGCTGGAGGTCGACCGCGAGAAGCTCGAAGGTGTGTTCAAGTCGATGCCTGCTCGCGATGAGCTCAACGAGCCGTCGCTCCGTGAGCAGTACGTCGTTGAGTACTACTCGCGCTGATCACACTCGGTTCGGCGTCACTCGAATCGTGCGCCGAACGAGCCAGTGTCCTCTCGATACTGGCTCAAAAGTAAGATGGAAGACCTCGGCGGCAGCATTGCCGCCGTCGTCGTATGGCCCGGCTGGAGTTTCCATGACGAAAGCAGGGCAGCGGGCAGACCGCGAAGGGCACCGGCGGAGTGGGTTCCACGGGTCCTTGGGACGGTCGCGCAGGGAAGACCTCGACGTAACAGGCGGGGCTAGCAGCGAAAGGAATAGCGAATGGTAACTCCCATGATGGCGCGCAACTGGCGCGAGCTGATTCGTCCGAAGGCGATCCAAATCGATCCCGAGAGCAGCACGGACTACTACGGCAAGTTCACCTGCGAGCCTCTGGAGCGCGGCTTCGGCATCACGGTCGGCAACTCCTTGCGTCGCGTGCTGATTTCTTCTCTGCAGGGTGCCGCGATCACCGCCGTGCGGATCGAGGGTGCGCTCCACGAGTTCACCTCGATCAACGACGTGGTGGAAGATGTCACGGACATCGTCCTCAACCTCAAAGAGGTCGTCTTCAAGGCTGAGGCCCCCAAGCAGTACACGCTCCGCCTCGAGAAGGAGGGCCCCGGTCCGGTCGTCGCTGGAGACATCCAGCTGGTCGACGGGCTGCGTATCCTCAACCCCGATCACCCCATCGCGACCCTCGACAAGAAGGGCCCTCTGGCGATGGAGCTGACGGTGGGAGTCGGGCGTGGCTACGTGTCTGCGGAGCGCAACAAGACCCCCACGATGCCCATCGGGACCATCCCGATCGACTCGCTCTTCTCGCCGATTCGCAAGGTGAACTACACCATCCAGAACGCGCGCGTTGGGCAGCAGACGGACTACGACAAGCTCATCCTCGAGGTGTGGACCAACGGCGCGGTGAAGCCCACCGATGCCGTCGCGTTCGCCGCCAAGATCCTCAAGGAGCAGCTGTCGATCTGGATCAACTTCGAAGAGACCGAAGAGACCCAGTACACCCAGCCCGCCCAGGACGAGGAGCCTCTCAACGAGAACCTCTTCCGCTCGGTGGACGAGCTGGAGCTCTCCGTGCGTTCAGCCAACTGCCTGCAGAACGCAAACATCACGCTGATCGGTGAGCTGGTTCAGCGCACCGAGCAGGACATGCTCAAGACGAAGAACTTCGGTCGCAAGTCTCTGAAGGAGATCAAGGAGATCCTCGCGACGATGAATCTCAGCCTTGGCATGAAGTTCGACAACTGGCCTCAGATGCTCGAGCGCTGGAAGATGCAGCAAGCTCAGGGCTAACAGCCGAACTCAAGAAGATTCTTCCACGAGGAAATAAGTCATGCGACACCGAAAAGCCGGTCGCCAGTTCGGCCGTAACACCTCCCATCGCCGCGCCATGCTGCGTGCTCTGACCGCCAACCTGATCGCTCACGAGCGCATCGAGACCACCGACGCCAAGGCGAAGGAACTGCGTCGCGTTGCGGAGCGCGTGATCACCCGCGCCAAGCGCCTGGGCAAGATCGCGTACACACCGGCCGCCGAGCTCAGCCAGGCGGACCAAGCGCGCCGTCAGGCAGCTCAGCAGCAGGTAG
>JAUILJ010000866.1 GCA_030433055.1 Polyangia bacterium | reverse complement strand
GGCGCCATCGTGCTGGGCAAGGCCGACGTGAACGGCGCTGGGTTCGCCACCGTGGGGATCGGGGGAGGACAGACGGCTCGCGTCACCGCCGTGCAGATCGCCTGTGAGAAGGCTGGCGCGGCCGCCAAGGGCGCCGTGATGGCCTCCGATGCGTTCTTCCCCTTCCCCGATGGGGTCGAGGCCGGGATCGCCGCGGGGATCACCGCCGTGGTGCAGCCTGGAGGCAGCAAGAAGGACGCCGACGTGATCGCGGCGGCGGACAAAGCCGGGATCGCCATGGTGTTCACCGGCGTGCGCCACTTCCGCCACTGAGCGCCGGCAAGCGCCGAGTCAGGTGCCAGCCCGGGCCTCGATCAGGCCTGACGCGGTTTGTGGCCCAGCACGCCCGTGCACAAACTTGGCCCGTTTCGCCGGTCCATGACATCCGAGGTCCTGCGCTTCGATAACCCCGAAAACGTGTTTTGGGGGGCGCGAGGAGGATCTCAGGCATGGCTGGTATTCAGAAGATCTGCGGTGTGTGCGGGTCGGACTTCGAACCTCGCTTCAGCTACCAGATGGAAGAGCGGGTCGAGCAAGATGCATCCGGGCGCCCACGCGCGAGCTTCGCCTTCTTTTGCTCACAAAAGTGCCTCCAGCACAGCCACGCAGAGGGCGACAATGGGCTCACCACCTGCGACGCCTGCGCCACGAGCTTCAAGCTGGAGCTGGCGAGCCAGGTGCTGTTCGTAGGCAAGCAGCGTCACTACGCGTGTGGGGCGGACTGCCGTCAGCAAATCCTCGAGGAAGCGCGTGGAGTGCGCCTCGGCGACCTCCACGCGCAGCAATCCGTCGACGTGGACAGCGACGAAGATCTCCCGCCGGTGCTGCGCCCGTCACAGCAGCCCCCCGCCGCGCCCAGTGGCGAGGTGATCCAGATCTCTCCCACCGCGGCCAAGCCGCCGCCGGCCGCCCCGCCCCTCGCCGCACCCCGCGTGCTGGCGGTGTTCAATCACAAGGGCGGGACGGGCAAGACAACCACCTGCGTGACCATCGCAGGGGGCCTCGCGGAGCGCGGCGCCAAGGTGCTGCTCGTCGACACCGACGCCCAAGGCAATGTCGGCGTCTCCCTCGGCCTGCCCGTCGAGCGCTCGCTCTACCACGTGCTGGTGATGGGCCTGCCCGTCAAGGACGCGGTGAAGACCGTGCGCCCCGGGCTCGATGTGCTGCCCTCCAACGAAACCCTGGCCGCCGCGGAGCTCTACCTCGCCGGTCGCAAGCAGCGTGACCGCGTGCTCGCATCACGCTTCGAGGGGGTGCTCGATACCTACGACTTCGTGGTGGTCGACTGCTCTCCCAGCCTCTCGCTGATGAACCAGAACGCGCTCGTGCTGAGCGACGCGGTGCTCTGCCCGGTCGCCTGCGACTACCTCTCGCTGGTCGGCGTGCGCCAGGTGCTGCGCACCATCAAGCACGTCAACAAGCTCTTGAATCATCCCGTGCAACTATGGGGAATCCTTCCGACTTTCTTCGATTCCCGTGCGCGCATCTGCCACGAGGCGCTCGACACCTTGCGCGAGCACTTCCGTGAGCGCTGTCTGCCGCCTGTGCGCTCCGCGATCAAGGTCAAGGAGGCGCCTGCCCAGGGCAAGACGCTGTTCGAGTACGCGCCAGGCTCGAGCGCGGCGAGCGACTACCTGCAGATCGTCGGGCGTTTGCTCGCGGAAACAAACCTTGGTGTGACCTCCGACGAGGTGGCGCCCGAGAGCAGCGAGCAGTCTTCTGCCCAGAGCTCTCATCGAACCATTTCCAGCGCGGACATCGCGTTGCCAGCATGAATGAGGAGGCCCGGGTGAGTGATCGAGACGACTACCGACAGGCAGCTGCCAAGCTGCTAGACCGCGATGAAGTAGAGGGCGTGCTTTCGTCCACGTTCTACTCCGCCCCCACCGCGGAGCGCGCAAAGCCCGTGCGCGCCGTGCCCAAAGCCGAGAAGCCGACCCACTACAAGGTGATCTGCATCTCGATGTACACCGACGACCTCAAGCGCCTCGACGACATGGTCGACACGCTCAAGGCGCGGGGCTTCACCAAAGCCAATCGCAGCGCCCTCATCCGCTACGCTCTGAGCGAAGTGGACCTCGAGAGCGTGCCGAAGGGGATCTGAGGCATCCGCAAGCGGGTTTGGGGGGGAGGTCCAACGGAAACCTCCTCAATCCGCCCGAGTTGCTCCGTCCGGGGACCGCGCTGGCCGATCCCCGGACCGCTTGATCTCGATCGAGCACACAGCGCGTAGGAACGCAGACGGCTTGCGGCCGGCGTGCGGCTTCTTCAGGATGCCCGCCGATGACGCGACTCGCCTTCACCGACCATCGCCGCGACCCTGCAGGCTGGGCCAAGCAGCTCGACATCAGCCAAGGCGCTATCGAACTCTACCTCGAGTCCGACGTGCTGGATCTGCATGTCGACAGCTTCATCTGGGACCGCGTATTTGGCTATGACCTGACCAAGCGCCACGGCCTCGGCCTGTTCAAGGGAGCTTTCTACAGCCAGGTCGACTTCCCGCGCATGCTCGAGGCTCAGCTCACCGGAGCCATCTGGGTGATCACCACGAACCCGACGCGAAGCGCCAAGAGCCGTGAGCGCGCCTTCGTGAAGAACATCCAGCGCCTGCAAGCCTGGTTCGCCAAGGTTCCCGAGCAATTCCAGCTGGTGAAGAACATCAGCGAGTACCGCGCGGCTCGTGCCGCGGGGAAACACGCTGCGTTCGTGGGCATCCAGGGTGGCAACGCGCTAGACTACAAGCCGGACAGCCTCGACCTGATCCCCAAGGATCTGGTGCTGCGCATCACCTTGGTGCACCTGTCCTCCTCCACCCTGGGCGTCACGTCATCGCCGATGAAGGCGGGCGGTGACACCGGCCTCACCCACGCGGGCGCCGAGTACATTCGGCGCCTCAACGCAAAGCGCATCTTCGTCGACCTGGCGCACATCAGCCGCAAGGGCTTCTTCGACGCGGTAGAAGTGCACGACAAGTCTCAACCACTGATCGTGACTCACACCGGCGTGGACGCGGTGCACCAGCACTGGCGCAACCTCACCGACCCGCAGCTCAAGGCCATCGCCGACACGGGGGGCACGATCGGGGTGATGTATCAATCATCGTTCCTCGATGGCTCTACCTTTGGTTGCCCGGCGAGCGCCATCGGCGAAGACCACGCGTCCCTGGGCAGCGACTGGGACGGTGCCATCACGCCTCCCAAGGACATGAAGAGCTGCCTCGAACTGCCCAAGCTGGTGCAGCTGATGCTCGACCGCGGCTGGAGTGACACCCGGATCAAGAAGATCTTGGGCGGCAACTTCCTGCGCACGGTCGCCGACCTTCGCGGCAGCTGAGCTGCGGCGGGGGGCCTGGGCATTCACAAGCGGGCTCGTGGCCCATAAAAAGCAAAAGGCCCCACTCGGCGGATGCGTGGGGCCCTTCGGAAACGGCGCGAGCGGGACTCGCGCTCGGAGCTCACATCGAGTCGAACTCGGAGAGGTCGACGGCGCGCTCGGTGTCGTCGATCTCGCTGTCCTTGTCGTCTTCGTCTACCTCCAGCTCGGCGAAGTCGCTGTCGTTCTCTGCCACGGCTTTGCCACCGCGACCCGGCTTGACCTTCATCCCGCGCAGCTCGTCGTCGGTCAGCTTCGGCAGGCGCCGCCGCCCCAGCGGACCCTCGTCGACGTACTCACGCAGAGCTTCCATGTCGTTCAGGGCCTCCATCTTGGCCAGCGCCTTCACTT
>JAUILJ010000865.1 GCA_030433055.1 Polyangia bacterium | reverse complement strand
AGCCGAGTCCCCCCTGGGTGAATTCACCCGCGTGGTGGAACCCCTCGAGTCCCTGATGCAAGTCACCGCTTCGGGCTCCGCGCTCGTGGGGATACGCAAGGACGGCAGATTGGTCGTTACGCGGTTTTCGGATCCCGGAGGAAGCGCTGACTGGCAGCCAGTCAAGGCCCGAGGCACGACCGCGGCTGATCGCTTCGTAGGTGTCGAGCTCCTCGACGACAAGCACGGCTACGCCCTGTCGGCGCCAGAGCGCTTGTGGAAGACCGAGGACGCTGGCCTCACCTGGCTGCCGCTCAAGCTGCCTCGATTTGGTGCCTACAAGTTGGAGCCAGACGGTCGTGACGTGATCGTGCGCGGCGTAGTCGAAGATCGCTTGCTGTCCGGCGATCGCCTCCAGCCGTTCACGGGCAAGCGCACGCGCGCCAAGATGAACCTGGATGGGCTTCCGCCGCGGGGGCCAGACGCAGAAGCCATCATGGGTGAGCGAGCAACGTTGCTCGGAGATCACTACTTCGAGCTGACTTCCGCCAACTCCCGCGCCAAGAACTGGGAGCTGGTCGTGGGCAAGCTCGCGACGCCACTCGTGGTGCGAAAGACGACCGTCCCTCGCACCTGTCGGTCGGCGAAGATCGCCGGCTTCGGCAAGCGATTGGTCGTCGCGTGTACGCCGCGTCCCGCTGACACCAGTCACCCCATCGACTTCTACGAGAGCACTGACTCCGGCAAGAAGTGGACGCAGCTGGAAGTCAGCGCGATCGGGCGCATTCACCAGCTGAAGCTCGCGTTGGGGGCGAAGGGCGCACTGCTGGTGTCCGGGCTGTGCGCCGAGCGCTCCGAGCGCCGAGGCTGTCGCCCGGAGGGAGTGTACTACCTCGGGGAGAAGGAGGACGAAGACGCGGGGGTGAAAGAGACCGCGTTCGTCCCCGCCTCCACGCCGTCGCTCCGAGGGAACGCGCTCGCCCTGGGCTTCTCTGTCGACGGTTCGCGCGCCTACGTCGCTGGTGTCCGCGCGAAGAGCTCGGTGTTCAGCGTGTATATCTCCAAAGATGGCGGCAAGACGTTCAGGCCGGAAGAGATCGAGGGCCTGGGAGACGTCAGCGCTGACTTCTCCGCGCCCTGGCGGCGCTCCACCGTGCGCGCGCTGCGCGTCAGCTCGAGTGGGGCAGCGCCAGACGGCTCGATTGGCTTCGTGGTGGAGCGCGAGCCGGAGACCAAGCTCGTCGTGACCGACGAAGCTGGGCGGCTGCTGTCGATGGCGTCCGTGCCGACGGTCGGTGTGGCCGTGGGCATCGTTGGCGGGCGCGCGCTCGCGGTGGCGCCCCGCAGCGGGGAAGCGTGGGAGACCCAGGATGCAGGGGGGGAGTGGCACAGCTTGGGTCCACTGCCCGCGCCGGTTTGCGGCAACTCCGGCAGCTGCGTGGGCAATGTCGCTTGTGGCGCGCTGGGTTGCGTCGTTGGCGGGGTCCTCACGCGGCTCGGATGGGGCGTCGACGACCGAGCGGAGCTACCCGTGCTGGCCTCCCGACGGGATGAGCGTCGCCGCGAGGTGCGCATCCGGACTCCCATCGTTTGCAATGTCGGCGAGGGCGCCTGGCACAAGCTGGAAGGGTTGGAAGCGCCTCCCGACGCCACGATGGCGGCGTACGGAAAAGCAGCATGGTTCGGCTTGGCGGTGGATGCTGATACGTCCGCCGTGGAGTTCTTGACGGCTCAGAGCGGGGCACGTCAGCGCATCGACCGCGAGGCGCTGCTGGGGCCGGCCAAGGCGCCCGATCAGGTGGCGTTTCACTACTCGGTGCAAGTGGAGGGAGCGACGGCGCTGCGCTTCGCGCTCCCAAAGCCCGGCGGGAGTATCAAGGACGTCGAGGTCGCCTGGCACAACCTGGAAGATGACAAGTCCCTCAAGGGGCGCATCCCCGACGTCGGGCCCTACCGTCCCGGAGACTACGTGAGCCTGGGAGCGAAGCGAGCTCAGCGGGCGTCACCCGATCTCGTGAGTGTCGCCACTGGCGGGATCTTCGTGCGTCCTCATCGGCTCCTGCGAGACAACCAGACGACTTATTTTCTGGACGGAAAAACGGTGAAGGAGCTGCCCGCCTTGACCTGGCCTCCGATACGGCTGGGAGGGCGAGTCAGTACGGAGTACGTAAGCATCAAGGGGCAGCCGTTGCCTCTCGGCATGGTCGGTGATGGCATCGCCTTGATCACCGCGCTGTCCGGCGGGAGCTTTCAGACTTCTGCGCTGGGGCTCGCGGAGCCGCACCGCTACGGCCTGAGCTTCTCGCGGCGACTGACCTACCTCAACGGCGAGGCGACGTTTCAATTGAGCTACGTGGACGTCGGGGGCAAGCACTCACAGACGCTGCTGTTCCCTCTCAGCTCGGCGCTGGATGCCGCACCGACCTTGGCTCCAAGTCAGGCGCAGCTCGGCGCGACACCCGGTCGCTGCGACGGCGATCAACTCAAGAAGTCGCCGCGCATCGTGTCTCCATTTTCTCCTGGAACGCGACACCCGATCCTGGTGAACAGCCCCAGCGATCCCCAGGTCTTGATGATGACGGGCAGCGCGGTTCTGCACGGCAGCGTAGAAGACCCGTGCCTCGCAGCGGTAGACGCAGGCGCGGTCTCCACGGCGGCGAACCCCTCCCCCAGCGAGACCGCGCTGATCCTGCTCGACGATCTAGAGCACGCCTGGTTGTTCCGACGGGAGCTGGTCGAGACCGAGCAGCCCAGTCTCGTCCGCGCTCCGACACGATTCGGCGTGAGCGGGCTCAGCGCAGGTCCCATCGAGTACCACGCCATGAGCTGCAGCTTCGATCCCGATGCGCTGTTACCACCAGAGGTCTACGGTCAGCCTGGAACGCGCGTCAGCCGCTGAGCGTGTGAATGAGTGGGCGCTGGTCGGTGCGGACAGGTGCACCTTGGCGCTGACGCCCGGCTGCCTGCGGTCTCGCGCCAGACGCCAAAGAAGTACGGCCATGGCGCTGGCGCTCGGGGCAGGGTTGTACTACCGCCCTCGCCATGATTCCGCGCTACACCCCTCGTGAGTTTCTGGAACTGTGGTCCGATGATCAGCGCTTCAAGGTGTGGCTCGATGTCGAGCTGGCCGGGTGCGAGGCAATGGAAGATGCTGGGCTGGTGCCTGAGGGCACCGCGCGGAGCATTCGGGCTCAAAACCTGGCCCTAGACGCCGCACGCATCGACGAGATCGAACGCACCACGCGTCACGACGTGATCGCCTTCCTCACCCACGTAGAGGAGCTCGCGGGCGCGCCAGCGCGCTGGCTGCATCGTGGCATGACCTCGAGCGACGTGCTCGATTCGTCCTTGGCCGTGCTCTTGTGTCGGGCAGCGGACCTGCTCCTGGCGAGGACGGATCGGCTGATCGAGGCTCTGACTTCGCGCGCGCGTGAGCACGTCAACACGCCGATGATCGGTCGCTCGCATGGTATCCATGCGGAACCAGTAACGTTCGGGATCGTGCTCGCAGGTCACCTGGCTGAGGTCAAGCGCGGGCGCGCGCGGCTCGAGCAAGCGCGGAGCGAGATCGCGGTGGGCAAGATCGCCGGTGCCGTTGGTACCTATGCGCACCTCACCCCCGAGATCGAAGCCAGGGCGTTGGCCAAGCTGGGGCTCACGCCAGAGACCGTCGCCACTCAGGTCGTAGCGCGGGACCGTCACGCGGCGTTCTTCTCTGCGATGGGGATCTTGGCCGCCGCCATTGAGCGCTTCGCCACCAACGTGCGCCACTGGCAGCGCAACGAAG
>JAUILJ010000864.1 GCA_030433055.1 Polyangia bacterium | reverse complement strand
GTCGCCCTGCGGAGTCTCCTTGTGATGGTACTCGAAGATGTGCGCCAAGAGCTGACCGCCTTCAACGGCCATTGCCCGGAGATCGAGGTAGCCATCGTTCCCTGACGCTACCCAGAAGACTCCAAGCCCCGCAACGCTCCCACCTCGGCTAGTTACGAGGACGTGCGGGCTTGGCTCCTCGAGGCGGATCCAGAGCGGATCTGGTCGTAGCGCTCCACCATCATCGGACACGTCCAGCGAAGGCTTCGGTTGATTGCCTTCAACACTTCCAGGGGGGCACGTACGTCGGCGCGTCTTCTGGCGCTGGACACGAAACCACAGGGATATCGACCAAACATGTTGAGTCCACCACCATGATGTGGGGCTCTTCGATGTCGGGATCTCGGCCACAGATCGGTCAAACTACCCAGCGACGACCGATACCGCCCGACGACCTGCATTGCTAGCGTCGAGCCCATGAGGCGCGCATCGTCGTTGGGGCTGCTGCTGGTAACACTGCTCGCGTGCAAAAACCGCGAGGCAGAGCCGGGAAACGCCTCCGCGAAAGTTCCGGACGCCCCCGGCGCCACGGGCGGTTTGACACGACAGCAAGCACACGCAGCCGCGCTGGCGGCGGTGTCGCAGATCCGCAAGGAACTGATGAGCGCTCGAAGCGCGGACCTGAGCACCAAGCGCATCGTCCTCCCGGAAGGCACTCTCCGCTTCGAGTTCTCAGAACATGGGTCTCCGCCAGCGGCTGGTCACGCCCTGATCATTTCCATGCACGGTGGTGGCTCCACGTCCGCCAGCGAAAATGACCAGCAGTGGCGCAATCAGATCCGCCTGTACGAACCTAGCGAAGCGTTCTACGCGGCTCCGCGCGCACCGACGGACAGCTGGGACATGTGGCATCAAGCAGCCGTGGACGTGCTGTTCGACCGCCTGATCGAAGACTTCATCGCGCTCAAGGGTGTGGATCCCAATCGGGTCTACCTGACAGGTTACTCCGCTGGCGGCGACGGCACCTACCAGCTGGGCCCTCGAATGGCCGACCGCTGGGCGGCAGCCGCGATGATGGCGGGACATCCCAACGACGCCCGCCCTGATGGCTTGATGAACACTCCGTTCTTCATCCAGGTCGGAGGACAGGACACGGCGTATAAGCGCAACGAGGTCGCCAAGGAATGGGACGGCAAACTCAATGACTTGGCGAAGCAGTTTCCCGGTAGCTTCGAGCACAAGACTATCGTCTATTCGCAATACGGCCACTGGATGAACGGCGAAGACAAGGTCGCGATCCCGTGGATGCTCGAGCGACGACGAACACCGTGGCCCCGACGAGTGCGTTGGTTTCAGGACGACGTGCTGAAGAAGCGCTTCTACTGGCTCGAAAACCGAGCGCCTCAGAAGGACCAACTCGTGACCGCATCAGTGGTCGGTAACGTCATCACTGTCGACTCGAGCAACGTACCAAGCCTTGTCATCCGGTTGAGCGACGAGCTGGTCAATCTCGACCTTCCGGTCGTCGTGCGGACCAGCGCGGGCAAGCAACTCTTCAATGCAATCGTCCCCCGATCCAGGCAGGCAATCGAGACCTCCCTGCGTGAGCGATTCGACCCCAAGAGCGTGGCCTACGCCAGCATCTCCGTGCAGCCCTGAGGCGTGAGTCGCGACCCAACACCAAACTTTTGCCAAGTGGCCTCGGCCGCCCGGGGCCGTTCGCGAGCACCAAACCGCAGGTCGCCGGGTTCAAGCTGTTGCGGTCGAACTCCGGCCCCAGCTCTTGCCCCACGACTGATTGCAAGCCGAGCACCCAGCCCGAAGCCCCCGTCTCCCGAACACAGTATTGCGTGTGCGCCGGCTTCTCCGTGTCCACAATCAACCGCAGCGCTGCGAAAGTTTCCGCGAGGAAAATATAAATTGCTGGCACGCTGGCCAGCGTCGCCGTGTCGGCTCCATGGCAACGAGGACACGCTCCTGGAAACGCACGGTGACACCTGGGTGTGGGTGACTTGCTTGACGGCGGAAGCGCTTCACGGAGTCCGAGGACTTCTGGAAGCGCGGGGGCTGATCTGGGAGCACCTTGAGCCTGATGACGGTTGAGACCACGGGTCGTGCGATGAGCTAGGAATCGGCCCCGAATGTGTCAAGCTAGCCCAATGAATTTCCGTGTGGTGCTACGTCTAGGCAACGAGCTGCATGAAATGCCAGGCCCGTGGCCGGCGTCGGGTGGTGTTTGCGGCTGCGTCAACGCTATTGGCGTCCGCGTAGAGGGATGTCGCACAAAGAGCGGGCCTCAGAGATTTGCAGCTCCAAAACAGCGCGCCACAAGCGCAGAAACGCCCGCCAGGTTGATAACCCAGCGGGCGGTCTCGGTTCGCCTTTCGGCCTTAGTGGTTGAGCAAGCGTGGGCTCTGCGCGGACCGCAGCTCGAAGGCACTTCCTTCTCCACCTCGGCTGGGTCAGGCTAGGGGGAATGACGGCGTCCAAGTCTCGCAGCGCTCCGGCCTCGGCCAGGTACGAGGACGTGCGGACGTGGCTCCTGGAAGTCGATCCAGAGTTGGTGGCCGCGGCGGCCGACGTGGACCCAACGCTGCTCGACTCCGCGAGTAGACGGGCCCCTCTTGAGCTGCTGCGCGAAGCCAGCGCTAGCGCGAGGGAGCTGTTGAGGCTTCAGGCGCTCCTGGGTCGCTGATGTTCGACCTCGCACAACTACTGCGATCGCTGCGTGACGCGGACGTCCGCTTCATCATTGTCGGTGGCGCCGCGGCGGTGCTTCATCGTGCGCCGGTGACCACCGTCGATCTCGACATCGTTCATGATCGCGACCCGGCAAATGTCGAGCGGCTGTTGGCCGTTCTTGAACGGTTGGACGCCCGCGTCCGCGACCCGGCGGGCCGTGTGATTCGACCTTCCACGACTCACCTCATCGGGCCAGGTCAGGTGCTGCTAACCACGACGCTCGGCGACCTCGACTGTCTCGGCACGCTGCACGACGGCCGCGGCTACCTGGAGTTGGTACAGCATACTGACCGCATCTCCGATGGCGACGATGAACTGCTGGTGCTGGACCTGGCAACGCTGATCGAAGTGAAAACGAAAGCGGGAAGGCCAAAGGATCGCATCGTCGTGCCCGTGCTGCTCGAGTTGCTCAGGCGGGATCAAGAATAGTCATGGACGCTGACACGCCTCGGCGCTGCGCGCTGGCGCTCCGAAGTCTTGGTCTCGACTAGCGTCTGGAGAAGATCTTGGGCTCGACCTGCTCGCCCCTCAGCTTCAAAACCGCGCGCCACAAACGCAGAAACGCCCGCCAGGTTGATAACCCAGCGGGCGTCTTTGGTTCGCCTTTCGGCCTCAGTGGTTGAGCAAGCGTGGGCGCTGCGCGAAACGCTTCTTGCCGGGGCCGCAACAAAGAGTCGCGGCGGCGTTCAGGGGGCGGTTCGAGGGGTTCGTTGCTACCGCGTCGCCTCAGAGTCTAACGGAAGACATCGGCGAGCGTCGCCGCGTCGAGCACCCGTTCCGTCCACAGCATCAACTGCGCCTCGTCGGCCTGAGCCAAGCGCGCGATCGCGGTGTCGTCGACGTCGCCCTTGAACTTCAGCCGCAGCTGATGCTCGAGCGTCCTACGAACGCCCTCGGCTCGCCCCCGGGCTTCGCCTCGAGCCTCTCCCTCGGCCATCCATTGCTCTGCGAGTGTCATGAGTGCTTCCCTGGTCTCTGGTGGCGCTCCTGCGAGCGCCTGGTTGAGCTCGGTGGTGGTGATCGCCTCGTTGACGACGGAAAGGTAG
>JAUILJ010000863.1 GCA_030433055.1 Polyangia bacterium | reverse complement strand
CGCCCAGCGTCGTGGGCACCGCCGCAGAAGACTCGGGGCTCAAGCCGGGCGACGAAGTCATCAGCCTGGGCGCGAAGTCCGGCTTCAGCGGCTGGCACGACGTGCAGCAGGCGGTCGCGTGCTTCAAGCCGAAGTGTGACAAGTCCACCTGGGACACCAAGACGTGCATGTGTACGACGCGCGCGGATGCGCAGCCTGGCGACGCGGCGGAGTCGGGCGGCACCATTCCCGTCGTGGTCAAGCGCGACGGTGCGGAGCTCAAGCTCGACCTGAAGGATCCGAAGCCGAAGCAGCGCGCGGGGGATCGGCGCCGCATCAAGGTCAGCCCGGAGCTGCCCATCTCTCCGTACTGGCTCGGCGTGCTCGTGTTCTTGATCAGCCTGTGCGTGATCGGCGTGCACGGCTTGCTCTCGGGCACGGCGACCATGGACTTCGGGGGGCGCAAGGGCGCCGGCACGGCGGTAGGTGTGATCGACGGCTTCGTCTACGCAGGCACCGCCCTGCAGTCGGTGAGCCTCGGCTACATCACGAGCTGGAACTGGGCGTACTGGCCGGTGTTCCTGGTGCCGTTCTCGATCATCGGCTGCTTGCTCTGCTTGCGCATCTGGAGCGCGAAGCCCAAGGGCAAACCGGCGCACTGATACGGGGCGGCGGGCGAACACTTCAGATCTCAAGCGATCGCGAAGGCCTGCTAAACTCCGGCGGTGGACGCCAAGCAGACGCAGGGTGAGCTGCCGGAGTTCTTCGCCCGCCTGCGCGAGCGCCACACCGAGGCCCAGGCGCTCTTCGGTGACGACACGCGCAGTCGCTTGCTCGGCGGTACGGCCATCGCCATCGCTCGCCACGGGCTGCGAGAGTCGTCGGTGGAGCAGATCCTCGAGGCGTCCGGCTTCTCGCGGCGCACCTTTTACAAGATCTTCCGCTCCAAGGAGGCGGCGGTGGAGGCGCTGTTCCAGACTTGCGCGGAGCTGCTAGTCATTGCCGTGCGGAGTTCCGTCGAGCGCGCCGAGACACCGGCAGAGAAGGTGATCGCGGCGGTCGACTGCTATCTGGAGTTGCTGGAGCTCGGCGGGCCGCTGCTGATCAGCCTGCAGGCGGAGGCGATACGGCCCAACTCGCCCCTGGCTGTACATCGAGAGTTCGTGTTTCAGGCGCTGGTCGGCTTGCTCGACCTGCACGTGCGCGCGAGCCTGGGCATGGCGGTAGACCCGTACGTCTTTCGCTGCCTCTTGATGGGCATGGAAGGCTTGATCATCGAGGCGGAGCGGCGCGCCGAATTTACCGTGCGGGAACGTGAGCGGGTGCGCGCGGCGTTCCTGCCCGTGCTGCTGCGCACGCTGGCTCCGGAGGGCGCCAAGCTGGCGCGGTTGCCCAGAGCTCCGGAGTAGCGCTGGGTCGAGCCGGTACGTTTCGCATGGCGCCCGTGCACGGCGTCCGAAGGAGTGGAGATGTCTCTTAGGTTTTCCGTATTGAAATATTCCGCGAAGGTGCAGGGTCATGACCATGTGGGTGGCTCGCACCGGCGTGCCTCCGGGCGAGCGGCGGCGCTGCGCGGGTTGTCGCTGATCACCGCGGTCGCGCTCTCGGTCGCCTGCGGAGGCTCAGAAAGCGACGGAAACAATGGCGGGAGTGCGGGCGATGCAGGGAGCGGCGGCGGCGGCGCCGCCGGTAGTGGTGGGAGCGCTGGCAGCTCGGGTGGCAGCGGCGGCTCTGGGGACTCCGAAGACTGCCCGTCCGGTCCGCCGAGGAACGGAGACTTCTGCGGCGATACCTTCATGGACAGCAGCGACTGCCACTACGATCTGAACTGCAGCAGCGGACCCCAACGCGTCCACTACCGGTGTCAGAGCTCAGGACTGTTCTCGGTCGAGCCGGAAGCCTGCGTGCCTGGTGATCTGTGTGACGACACCGATCTGGTTTGCGATGCTGAGGGCGTCTGGAGACACGACTCGGGAGGTTGCCCGTTCGCACCGCCGACCGCGGGGGAGGCGTGTGAGGCGGAGGCTGCGTGTCGCTACCGTTGCACGGGCGGAGATCAGTCGACGGAGCTCCGCTGTGTCGATCAGGCGGGCCAGTTGACGTGGGTCGCGGATCCCGCCTGCCCAGGCTGACGGCGCGCAGATCGCGTCGCGACCTGTGCCAGTTGGCACACGGCGGCCGAGCCCGATCGAGCTATTTCCGTGCTGGAACTGCTGACCCTGAGCTGGCACGCATGCTGCTTTGTGCATGAACATGGCTTTGGGGACTCGAAGTAAGCTGAAGGGGTTTCGTGCGCCGTTCGTGGTGACCACGGCGGCGGCGTTGGCGGTGGCCTGTGGCGGCAGCGCGTTCGATGACAGCGGCTCAGGAGGCAGTGGGGGGAGCGCGGCGTCGGGTGGCACGGGCGCGGTCGGCGGCAGCGGTGCAGTCGGCGGCAGCGGTGCAGTCGGCGGCAGTGGTGCTGTCGGCGGCAGCAGTGTTGGCGGTAGCTCGGGCAGCGTGGGCACCGGAGGCTCGGCGGGCACCGCCGGGACCGGAGGTTCACCGGCGTGCCCGGAGACGCCGCCCTCGGCTTTCGACAGCTGCCCCGAGGGCATCAACGAAGCGGGTGGTTGCCACTACACGATTGGCTGTCAGAGCGGGACGTACCCATTCACTTTCAAATGCACGGACTACGGCAGCTGGACGCTCGAGGGTTACGCGTGTTCAAACCCCTATGACTCCTGCCCAGGGACGGAGATCAACTGCTACGACCAGTGGCAGATCTGGGAGGGGACGAACCCTCCACCACCTTGCCCCGCGGAAAAGCCAGCGCCCAGCAGCAGCTGTGACAACAACTGGGGCTTTGGTCCGGCCACCTGTGGCTACCGCTGCGAGAACGGCCAGGGCTGGACGGTCGGCACCTGCCACTACTGGAACGACCCCATCTGGGCCTTCGACGGCGCGTGTGAGGGCGACTGCTCCGAGCACGACGCAGATCTCCTGGACTACGTGCAGGCCAACAAGACCTGCAACACCGCCGACGACTGCAAGATCGTCTACACCGATGGCTGCTCGGCGCGCACCGAGCACTGCAGCGGCGCGTTCTACGTGAACAAGGCGACCTCCGAGGAAGAACTGCACAAGCTCGATACCGCGCTCTCCACCTGCTTCGACGGCGGCGCGTGCGCGGTATGTGACGGCATCCCCCCGCCCGCCGCCTGCATCGGGAGTCAGTGCATGCCGGACGTGAGCAACTAGTCTCGCACAGGCACGGATTGCGCGACCGCTGAATCCATGCGGTCGCGCTCGAGGACTGTGCCAAAGTGTGCGCAGGCTGGGAAACCAGTTGTTTTTGACTCGGCACACGTGTTGCTACGGCGAGAGCGTGCATCAGACGAAGCGTGACCGAGCAGGCTTGGGGATCCGTGGCAAGCTGAGGGCCTTCCGCGTGCCGTTCGTCGTGACGACGACCGCAGCGCTCGCGGCTTGCGGTGGCGCCACCAGCGGAGGCGGAAACGCAGGCGGTAGCGCCGGCAGCTCAGCAGCGGGCGTCGGGGGGAGCGGCGCAGCTGTCGGTGGAGGTGGTGGTGTCGGTGGCAGTGGTGCTGTCGGTGGCAGTGGTGCTGGCGTGGATTGCCCTACGGAACCGCCGGTCGGCCAAGGCTGTCAAGGAGTGGGCCTGGGAATGAGCTGCCGTTACGACGTCGCTTGTCAGAGCGGTGAGCAGACGCTGAGCTTCAGCTGTGGCGACGCCGGTTGGGCCCTGGACCCCGGCGACTGTTCTCACGCCTATGACTCGTGTAGCGCTGCAGACGC
>JAUILJ010000024.1 GCA_030433055.1 Polyangia bacterium | reverse complement strand
CTCCGGACCACCATCGGCAGACCAACACCACGGCGCAGGCGATGGTGAAGGGCTATCTCGAGCAACGGCGCGGCGAGCTGCGCCCCGGGCTCGACCTGGACACGGCCGCCTTCATCCTCGTGCAGAGCGTCGAGGCCGTGACCCACGCCGCCGTGATCGAGCAGCCGGAGACCCACCCAGAGCGCCTCGTGAACGAGGTCACCGACATGATCGTGAGCTACTTGCTCCCCTCGAACGCGCTCCCGCTTTCCGGCTCCAACGGCTGAAGGGCGCGTGGTATAGGCCCGGCCATGCAGCTCACCATCAATGGCGAAGCACATCAGGTTCCCGACGGCCTCAGCGTGCGCGCGCTGATCGAGCACCTCGGCCTGATCGATGGCCCGGTCGCGGTGGAGCGCAATCGCGAGGTCGTCCCGCGCGCCGAGCACCCCAGCGTGCTGTTGGCCGATGGCGACGAGCTCGAGATCGTCCACTTCGTGGGTGGCGGCTGAGCTTCGACCGATCCTCGACGGAGCGCCTCCCACGCAGAGGCATGTCGAGGCACGCGGACGACGCGCCGTGCTTCAGTCGCGGTGACCCAGGGCGAGCTCCTGGTAGATCGCCGCGCCGGCAGCCCCCTCCAGCGCCTCTCGCTCGGTGAGTTCTCGCACGACCTTGGCGGACGTACCCCGCACGAGCACACGCGGCGGAACCTTCATCCTGGGTGGCACCACGGCACCGGCGGCGATGATCGCGCCTTCGCCGATCTCCGCGTTGTCCAGGATCACGGAGCCCATGCCGATGAGCGCGCCCTTGCGCACCGTAGCCCCGTGGATCACCGCGTTGTGCCCCACCGTCACGTCCTCTTCCACGACGGCGTCGCTGATCCCACCCGTCATGTGCACGGTGGCGTTGTCCTGAATGTTGCTGCGAGCGCCGATGCGGATACTCCCGACGTCGCCCCGAAGCACCGCGCCGTACCAAATGCTCGCGGACTCCGCGATATAGACCTCACCCACCACCACTGCATTTTCCGCAAGGAATACAGAGTCATGAATCTGGGGTGCGTGCTGCCTGAAGTTGCGTACGATTGCCATCAAACCACCGGTAAGTTCACTCGGCCGGGCCTGCCCGACGCAAGGGCCGCTCCTGCCGAGGCAAGCTGAGCAGGAAGCGGCGCTCGGCGCGCTTCATCTACCAGCTCTGCTTCGAGGCTATGCTTGAAGGCCCCGGTGATGCGCACCAGCGCCAACTCGCCCAGCACGTCCTCCTTGGAGCCAAAGTGCACGATCTCGTTGCGCTCGGTGCGCCCCGTGTAGCCGCCAGTCTTGCCCAGCCCCTCTACCAGCACCGTCTCTTCCTTCCCGATCAGGCGCTCGAGGTGTGCCCGGCGCAACCCTTCAGAGACCTCGAACAGCGCGCTCAGCCGGCGGCTCTTCTCGCTCTCGGGGACGTCGTCCGTGAGCTTCAGCGCCGGCGTTCCTGGGCGCTCTGAGTACTTGAACCCGAAGACACCCACGAAGCCGACCCGACGCATGAGGTCCAACGTGAGCTCGAAATCTTCATCCGTTTCCCCAGGGAACCCAACTATGATGTCAGTGGACAGGCTGAGTCCCGGGACGGCGCGCTTGAGCGCGTCGGTACGCTCGAGGTACTCTGCCACGCTGTAGCGGCGGATCATGCGGCGCAGCACCCGGTCGCTGCCAGATTGCACTGGCATGTGCACGTGGCGCACGAGCTGAGGGAGCGACTGGTGGCTCTGAATGAGCGAGGGAGTCAGGTGCCGCGGGTGCAGACTCGTATAGCGGAGGCGCGCTAGCCCAGGAACACGCTCGCAGATGGCGCGCAACAGCGCGGGGAACTCGCTCTCGTCGGCGTGGATGCCCGCGCCGCGGCGCTTGGCTGTCTCACCCGAAGGGAGCATCGCCAGCGCCGCCTCGGCGGCAGGGTTCGCGGGAAGCTTTCGAGTGGGGTCGAGGTAGCTATCCACCGTCTGACCAAGCAGCGTGATCTCGCGTGTACCCTGGGCAACCAGGGCCTCGCACTCCAGCAGGATTTCCTCCGACGGGCGATAGCGCTCGGGCCCCCGGGTCGTTGGCACGATGCAGAAGGAGCAGCGCTCGTCGCAGCCCTTCATGATGGTGACGAAGCTCGACACCTGCCGCGCCCGCGGCAGCCCCGCGTCCAGCGTCAAGAAGCGCGGGGAGTCCAGGTCGAACGCCGCACGCACCTGGGGAGGTGCCCCACCGGCCAGCTCGCGCAAGAGCCCGGGCAACTCCGGGATGTTGTCCGGCCCGATCAGGAGGTCGATCTGGGGCATGCGCTTGATCAGCCGCTCCCCCTCCTGCTGAGCAACGCAGCCCGCCACTCCAATCAACAGCTCGGGTCGGCTACGCTTCAGCACACCGAGGCGCCCCACCTCGCTGCGCAATTTTTGCTCCGCCTTCTCTCGGACACTGCAGGTGTTGAGCAGCACGAGATCCGCCTGTTCCACGTCTGTGGTGGGCGCGTAGCCTGCCCGCTGCAGCACCTCCTCCATGCGCTCGGAGTCGTGCTGGTTCATTTGGCAGCCGAAGGTGACGAGGCTGTAAGAAGGCATGAAAGGCCAGGCCGTAGCACACCTGTGGTTGGTGAGCGAACCCTCCGACAACCCGGCCACAGGCGCGAGTCGGTGAAGGCGCCGAGGCGACAGTCGTCACCCTGTGTCCGTCTCGCGTTGACCAGCAGGTGTCGGGTCTCGTAAAACCCTGACGCTCAAGCGACCACAAGCCGCACGAGTCGCACAGCGGGGGACGGACGATCACCGGCACCCGTTAGCGAAGGAGTCCCCCTCCCCTCCCGACGCCCAGCGTGCCTCTGGAGGTCGCGCGCTCGCCGAGCTGAGCGCCTTTTACGGCGCACCGGATCGAGACCGCGCCCCCGCAGCGCCCAAACAGCGCCCAAAGCAAGCGCCCCCAAACGAGGACGGAGCATGGCCGAAAAGTTCAAGAACCTGGTTGAAGTACTGGAGAAGAGCGCGAAGACCCACGCGGAGCGCACGCTCTTTGGCACCAAGCAGGGTTCGAGCTGGAAGTGGATCGACTACAAGACCTTCAAGGGCTACGTTGATCGTTTCCGCGCAGCATTGAAGGAGCTGGGGGTCGGGCCAGGCGACAAGGTGGCGGTGATCGCCGACAACCGGGTCGAGTGGGCCGTCGGCTGCTACGCAACGTATGGACTGCGCGCAGCTTACGTGCCGATGTACCAGGCTCAGAAATCCGACGAATGGAAGTTCATTCTGAGTGACTGTGAGGCCAAGGTCGTCCTGGCGGCGAACCAGGACGTCTACGACAAGCTGAAGAAGATCCAGCCTGAGCTGCCGGCGCTCGAGCACATCATCAACTTCGAAGGCAGCGCAGACAGCGTGGACTCCTACGCCGCGCTGCTGAAGAAGGGTGAGCAGAACCCCGTCGATCCACAGGCGCCCGATGGGAAGGAAACCGCCGGCTTCATCTACACCTCGGGAACCACCGGCAACCCGAAAGGCGTGATCCTCTCGCACTCGAACATCTGCTCGAACCTGAACGCGATCCACGAGGTATTCACGTTCAACGCCGAGGATCGCTCGCTGTCGTTCCTGCCCTGGGCTCACTCCATGGGCCAGACCTGCGAGCTACACGGCTTGATCAGCATGGGTTGCTCCATCGGAATCAACGACGACATCCCGAACCTCGTGGGCAACCTCGCCGAGGTGAAGCCTACCGTGCTCTTCGCCGTTCCGCGCATCTTCAATCGCATCTACGACGGCGTGAACAAGCAGATGAGCGAGAAACCGGGCTTCATCCAGAGCCTGTTCCGCGCTGGCATCGCCAATGCCACACGGAAAAATGCAGGCGAGTCGCTGGGCATGCTCGAGAGCATGGGCCTTGGGCTGGCTGACAAGATCATCTTCAACAAGATCCGCGACAAATTTGGCGGCCGCCTGAAATACGCGATCAGCGGCAGCGCCGCCCTCGACAAGACCGTTGCGGAGTTCGTCGACGCCCTGGGCATCATGGTCTACGAGGGCTACGGCCTGACGGAGACCAGTCCGATCGCCACCGCCAACTACCCGGGCAACCGGAAGATCGGTAGCGTGGGGCGCGCCATCCCCGGCGTGAAGATCAAGATCGACACCGCCGTGACCGGCGACCCGGTCAACGGTGAGATCGTCATCTACGGGCCGAACATCATGCAGGGCTACCACAATCGCCCCGAGGAAAACGCCGCGGTGCTGATGGAGGACGGAGGCTTCCGTAGCGGCGACATGGGGCGCCTCGACGACGACGGCTATCTGTTCATCACCGGCCGCATCAAGGAGCAGTACAAGCTGGAGAACGGCAAGTACGTGGTCCCAGCGCCGCTCGAAGAGAAGCTCAAGCTGAGCCCCTACATCGCCAACGTGATGATCCACGGCCACAACAAGCCCCACAACGTCGCCGTGGTGGTGCCGGATCCCGACGCGCTCAAAGCGTGGGCCGCGGAGAACGGTGTGGACGCCGCTCAGGCTGGTAGCGATCCCAAGGTCAAGCAGCTGCTCCAGGGCGAGCTGGAGAAGTACAGCAAGGACTTCAAAGGCTTCGAGCGGCCGAAGAACTTCGCGGTGATCACCGAAGATTTCTCCACGGAAAATGGGATGCTCACTCCCACCCTCAAGCTCAAGCGCCGCAACGTGCTGGAGCGCTACGGCGACTTGATCGAAGGCTTGTACTGAGCGCCCAGGGCAGCTCAGCGCCTCGCGGCGTACCCCTCACCCCCGATCCTGGCTCAAACTAGGGTTGGGGGTGAGACGCGTTGGGCTCCCGCCTGTGCCCACCCGCGGCGTCGCGGGTGCCGCGCCACGTCCGTCGAGCGTGATTCTAGGTGTTCTTGCTGCGAGTCAGCCGCAGGAACCGTTGCCACACTTGCCTGGAGCACAGCTCATGGGCTTGCCGCTCGCGCTCGCACCGGGAGCCGCTGAGCCGACTTCCTTGGCCTCCACCGAGGCAGCTGCGGAGGCTGGGGCTTTGGTGTCATTGTTGACGACAGCGCTCGCCGCAGGCTCAGGCTTGGCGTCGGAGTTGTTGTTGCAGGCGACGACGGTCGCTCCGGCCAAGACGGTGAGAATGGCCTCGAGGCTCAACTTGCTTGCCATGAGTGCAGCATATAGCCCATCCGAGACGCACTCGCAGCCATCGACTGGGCTCCAGGGTCGGGCTCCACGGCGCGCGAGTGACGCCCGCGCGTGGGTCCCTGTCCGCCTCGAGGGCGCCGACTTCGCCAGGAAGGCGGCGTTTCAGCGTGGGAGTTCGCTGACCCATGCGGGGTCGAGCACCGCAGGCGCTCCGACCTGCTGCCAGCGCGCTCGCGAGATCACACCGGACACGCCCCCAGACAAAGCCCGAGCTGGAACCAAGAGGCTGCCCCCCAGCTCCTCGTCCCCGTACGGGGTGTAGTAGCCAGCGACCGCCGCCATCGGGGAGCCATCCGCGCTCACGGGATGGACCAACTGGGGCGCCCCCATGGCCGGCGCACGGAGCGAGACCCGCCCCAGCGGCTCGAGGCTCCCATCGGGCCGCAGCGTGAACGCCTCGAACCAACCGGGAGATCGCAGCGATCCGTCGGGCACGCTGAGCGCTGCGTGGGCGTTGACGTAGTCGATGCGATTGAACAGCTTCTTGTAGTTGTAGTCGCTGACCCAGCGCGGGTTGCAGTATCCCATCACGTCCAGCAGCTGAGATGGGTTCAGCAGGCTCTTTGTGCGCTCATCGTAGCCCCACGGGCCAACCTTGCCACCAGCGTAGGGGAACCCTGAATCGACCGAGGAGGTGGTGCCGCAGGGTGCGTGGAGCAACCCCAGGCTGTGGCCCAGCTCATGAGCGGAGGTCTCGAGCCAATCGAGATCCTTCCCATCCGCAAACACACCGAGACCTATTGCCGCACGGTAATACTCGTCGCTGGGCCCGGCGACCGCACCCAGCCCGGCAACGCAAGACCCCCCGCAGTAACCGGAGGCCGTCGCGGCAGGCGCAAGCACACCAAAATAGTAGGTGTCGCTGGAGGCATGGTCACTCTGACGCAGCTGCTGCACGGCGTTGAGCAAGTTGGCCCAGCCGGTTCCGCTGGCGCTGACGCTGCCCCCGTACGTCCAGGTGGCGCGCACCGAAAGGCTCAGCTTGGCGATAGGATAGATTGCCTCCAGGTAGTCGCGGTACTCGTCACGGCGCGCCTGGCTGAGGTTTGGTTGGTGTCCGTTGATCTTGATCGGAACCAGCTTCACGCGAAACGCTCCGCCAGGAGATTTCACGCCCAGGCTGGCGCTGCCAGACGCCGGATAGCGTGCCCCGTTGCTGCTCCCGGAGAACGCACCGCTCGTCGCCTCAACGAGCTGGACTGAATACTTCGCTCCTGGAGTCAGCCAGCTCGCGGGGACGTTGAAGTTGAACGATGAACTCAGCTTGGAGTTCGTGGAGGCTCCGGCGGGGGTCGCCTTCACCTGGAGGGTGTCGCTCCCCACCTTGAGCTTGGCCGTGATTGCGCGCTTGGTCCAACCACTGGTGGGTGTGACGTACACGCGCACCAGCGCGGGTCGACCTTCGACAACGGGGGCGTTGGGCGTCGTCGCCGCCCCGTTGTTCATCAGGGTCACCTTGACCGCTTGCCACACGGAAACCTGACTGATCTTGATCCCTTTCGCGGGTGAACCAGCCGTGACCCCGCCGCTGCCCCCCGAACCGCCACTGCCGCCGCCGCTGCCGCCCGACCCACCACTGCCGCTGCCCCCGGAACCGGCTCCGCCGCCGCCGCTGCCCGAACCGCCACTGCCGCCGGCTCCGCCGCTGCCACTCGCTCCGCCGCTGCCACTCGCTCCGCCGCTGCCGCTCGCTCCGCCCGCGCCGCTGCCGCTACCACTGGCTCCGCCCGCGCCGCTGCCGCTACCACTCGCTCCCCCGCTGCTACTGACTCCGCCGCTGCCTCCCCAGCTCTGGGCGCCTCCTAGCCCCGCTGCGCCCCCCGCTTCCACGGTCCCGTCGCACTCAGCAGCGCAAGCCTGTGCCTCTCCGCTCTCGCACAGACACCGGGCCAAACAGGTCTCACACGCGTCGCAACCACCCGCCACGTCACACCCGGGTTCTGTGCTGCCAGCGGTGCCTGAAGGGGACTCACAGGCCGCCAACCACATCGCAACGACGATCAGACTCGGTGCTGCCCACTGCTTCATGTCGCCTCGGTCCTGCAACGCTGCTGAGCGGCCCAGCCGACGCCAGACGACTCAGTTCGAGGGGCTGACCTCCCCGAAGCGGGTATCTTGCTGCAGAGCCGCGGGTGACGGAAGCAGTTCCTGCAACGGCCGAGTCCAAACTCCGCAGGACCTCCGCGAACCAATCGGTTGGAGGAGCCGGCGGAATCACTTCCGCGCGGCAACTTTTTTCTAGCCAGGCTTACCTGGACAGTCCGGCGATCCACCCGGGTTCGAGCGCCGAGGGCGCCCCCAGCTGGAGCAACAACTCCTTCGAGATCAAACCGACCGCAGCGCTCGGTAGCGCGCGCACCGGCACCAGCAGAGTCCCGCCCAGCTCATCCTCACCGTAGGCCGTGAAGTAACCCGAGATGGCGGGCAGCGGGTTGCCGTCCTGTCCCACGGGGTGAACCAGCCGCCCATCCCCCATCGCCGCCGAACGCAGCTGGACCCGCCCCAGCGGCTCCAACGTGCCGTCGGGCCGCAAAGTGAACGCTTCGAACCAACCTGGAGCCCGCAGAGAGCCTGCCGGTAGCACCAGCTCGGGGTTTGCGTTGACGTAGGACACCCGATCGAACATGCGCCCGTAGTTGTAGTCGCTGATCCAGCTCGGGTCGCAGTAGCCCATCACGTCGTATTGACCCGAGGGATTGAGCACCTTCTGACCGCGTTGATCGTAGCCCCAGCTGCCAATCTTTCCGCCGGAGTAAGGGTACGAGTCCGGCGAGCTAGCGCCCCCACAGGGTGCATGCCCGAGGCCCAACGTGTGACCCACCTCGTGCGCCAGAGTGTCAGGCGACCCAGAGTTGCTGCCGTCAGGGAAGAACCCCAGGCCAATTGCCGCGCGATAATAGTCACTGTTCGCGCTCGGCACCGAGCCGAGCCCGGCGGTGCATCCGCCACCGCAGAAGCTCCCAAAGCGCGAAGCGGGGGCCATCAGCCCATAGTAGTAGGTCTCCGGGCTCGGATTGTCGCTCTGGCGCAGGCTCTGCAGCGAGCTGAGCAACGACGACCAGCCAGATCCTGACGCGCTGACACCCCCGCTATAGGACCAGGTCGCTCGCACCGAGAGGTCGATGCTCGCGATGGGGTACATGGCTAGCAGGTGCTGCCGATATGCCTCGACCCTCGAAGCGGAGACGTCGGGCTCGTAGCCGCTCATGCGTATCGGAACGAGCTTCAGCTTGAAGGCACCATTGGGCGACTCGGCGCCCAAGCCGGCTGTGCCCGAGGCCGGGTAGCGCGAATTGGTGCTGCTGCCCGGAAAGGTCCCACTCCCCGCTTCGAGTAGCTCGACGGAGAAGGTCGAGTTCGCGGTGATCCAGCTGCCCGGCAGGTTGAAGTTGATGGAGGAACCCAGGCTGGCGTCGCTGGACGCGCCGCTCGGGGTAGCGGTCACGTCCAGTGACTGACCGCCAACCGTGAGCCTGCCAACGATACTCCGGCTCTGCCAGCTCGAGGTTGGGCTGACGTAGACGCGCACCAGCGCATCGCGACCAGCGATCACGGGGGCGTTGGGCGATTGTCCCGCCCCGTTGTTCATCAAAGTCACCTTGACAGATTGCCACACGGAAATCTGACTGATGTCAATCCCCGTAACGGCTGAGCCCGAGGTTGTGCCGGACCCCCCGCTGCCCCCCGTCCCGCCGCTGCCGCCGGGGTCCGTGCCCCCGCTGCCGCCGGGATCCGTCCCGCCACCACCGCTGGTCCCGCCGCTGCCGCCGGGGTCCGTACCGCCGCTACCGCTGGTCCCGCCGCTGCCACCGGCTGCAGTACCACCCTGGGCCCCACTTCCCCCTTGCGCGCTGCCACCCTGACCACCGCCCCCCTGGGGGGCGGACCCGCCCTGAGCTCCGCTGCCACCTTGACCGCTGCCGGCGTCGCCGCCACCACACGCGGTGACGCACGCGACCGTGTCCCCCGTATCGCAGACGCAGCGAGCGAAACACGTGTCGCAGGCGCCGCAGCCGTTGTCGACATCGCAACCGGGATCACCCAGGTTGCCATCGTCGAACCCACCACCCCCAGAAGCCGGCTGGCAGGCCATTGCCAACAAACCCAACGCCCCCACCAAACCGCGTGACAGCCAGTGACTCATGTACGCCTCTTCGATACCGGAGTAGCTCGAGCGCAGGACCGACACAGGGGCTCCAGTTACCGCGGGGCAACAGGAAGGGCCTCGAAAGGTCTCTGCAGCTGTCCACTTTGGTAACACGCTGCACTTAACTGCACAACGAAAGCCCCGGTCTTTTTCGTGCGAAAACAGTGTCGCCGAAATTGTCGGCGGCGCCTGCGCCCAGCGGGCGCGAGCGTTGTGTCTCCCCGAACGACAGGCACGGTTTCGTTGCGGATTCGCTCGCAGCAGGTGGCAGACCGCGACGGCACATTCTTACCGCGAGGCAAGAACGGTTGGCTGCTTGACCCCGCTCTTGCCGGACTTATCCGCGTGGGAACAAACGCCTGCTTGGTCAACAGGACGGGCACAAAACGCAACGGGCGCCGCTCGGGTCTCCCCGGGCACCGCCCGCCTGCAACGTTCGCCGCGATCAGCGCAGGCGATTGTCCTGAATCACGCTCAGCGGGGCCACCACACCAGCGGGGGACAACCTGCTCGCGATGCCGTACGCCAGCGCCGGCAGCTGCTTGGGCTTCGGCACGAGCAACGTGCCACCGAACTGTTCTTCGGCGAATGGGTAGTAGAACCCAGTGATCTCCTGGACGACGTTGCCCACCTCGTCGACCAGCGTCGCGCTACTTGCTCCACCTACCGCTGGCGCGTTGAGGGTGACATCCGGAACCCGAGTGATGTTTCCCTCTCCATCAATCAAGAAGCTCATGAACTCACCCGGCTCGCGCCCCTCGCCCGCCGGCACGTAAACCGCTGGGTTGCCGTTGACGTACGAGATTCGGTCCTGGATCGCACCAAAGGTGTAGTCACTGATCCAGTTCGGGCTGCAGTAACCCATCAAGTCCTTGTAGGTCGTCGGTTGGCGCAGTCTATCCAGCGTCAGGTCGTATCCCCAACTCCCGATCCCTCCGCCAGAATATGGGAACGCAGCATCCGGGCCCCCGGCGCCACCGCATGGTGCGTGTCCACGGCCATGAGCGTGACCTAGCTCGTGCGCCATGGTGTCCGACGATCCGATATCTGTGCCGTCCGGAAACACACCCAGGCCAATCGATCCGCGGCCATAGTCGTCATTGGCCGACGTCTGATTGCTCAAACCCGCCACACACCCGCCCCCGCAGAAGGCCTGCGCACTACTCGACGGAGTGAGCAGCCCATAGTAGTAGACGTCCCCGCGTGGATGCTCCTGCTGTCGCAGTCGGTAGAGGTCATCCAGGAGCGGTCCCCAACCACCACCACCCGCGCTCACGTTGCCGGAATAGCCCACGGCAGCGTGCACGCTGATTTCTACGGTCGACACTGGGTAGAGCGCAGTGAGTCGTTTGGTGTAGGCAGCGACACGGACGCTGTCCACATTGGGAGTATTGCCGTTGATGGTGTAGGGCACGAGGACGATGTCGAGTGCCCCGCGCGTATCTTGGGCACGGAGGCTCTCGCTGCCGCTCGTTGGGTAGCGCGAGCCCGCATTGCTCCCGGGCCCGCCCGCCCCAACCTCGTAGAGGGTCGCGGAATAGGCCGAGTTCGGGGTGATGGCCGATGCGGGAACTCTCACGTTGAAGGTGGAGTTTATCTCACCGTCGGTCGATTCGTTTGATGGAGTCGCGGTAGCCTCGAACTCCTGCCCATCGACGTTTACCACAGCGGCCAACTGACGCGGCTGCCAGTCCGCGTCGGGTGAAACATACACCCGGAAGACTGCGTCGCGGTTCGCTACGACGGACGCACGACCCGTCGGAGCCTGGCCACCGTTCTCCATGACCGGCACCTTGACTGATTGCCACACGGAAATGGAGCTGATGCGGATCCCGGTCGCCTGGTCGCCGGTCGCGCTCGTGCCGCCGTTCCCTCCGGTGGCCCCGGTGGCCCCCGTGCCTCCCTGCCCGCCGGAAGTGCTGCCCCCTTGGTCGGTCCCCCCCTGGGCGCCCGAGCCGCCGTTGGCGCTGCCGCCCTGGCCCGTGCCGCACGCCACGCTGCAAGCGTTGGGATCTCCGTTCTCACACACGCACTTGTCGAAGCAAATCGAGCAGGCGCTGCAGTCACCCCGACCGCTGCAGCCGGGCTCACCGAGGCTTGCTGAACCACCCCCCGCGTCCCCGGATGCGCCACACGCACCCATGATCCCGGCCAACCCAGCGACTCCAAACCAAACAGCCCAGCGCATATCTCAACAGCCTCCGTCGCGGCAGGAGCCATCGCTCCCATCCAAAGCCAGTGAACCTCGGCGAACGACTCTCGCCACCCTCGACCCGACCCCGCGTACCGGCTGGCACCCTGGGGCAAGCCGGGTCGAGTGATCGGGTGAGAGGTGCTTCATCAAGCCTCTTTTGGCTAACACTCGCCGTGATGCTCGACAATCATTCCAGCGGCAGTTCTGCTGGAAGGAACAGCTTGGCTGCATTGTTTTCACCAGGCGCGGCACCCAGCCCATTTCCCACCCAGAAAGCAGACCGCGAGGCGCTTCGTCCTGGGTGTCGGCAGGCGCCATCGAACTCGCGCGGAAACAGCCTGTATGCTCGGGGACGGGGAATTCCGGCTCTCGCCGCGTGAGACACTTTGGCCCAACCCCAAGTGTGCACTCGTGTTGGGGGCGGCACGCAACGCCACGCAGCGGCGAATTTTCGTGGCGACTGTACTCCTACACTGTGACCCGCGCTGCGCGCGCGCGCTGGCTCCGAAAGGGCGCGCAGCGCTGGTTCACAGCAGGTCTACCTGACGCTCCAGATTCCGAAGGTACCACTCGTTTGGCCCGCTCCAGGGGGCGCGCTCGAGGTGCTGAGCCGCCCACTTTTCCCAGCGCGCCTCCAGCTCAAAGGCATCATTCCAGGCAGCCTGCGACATCTGGTCGCGCTCGCTCCGCGTGCCCTCCCGTACGGCGGACAGCGCGTGGAGCTGTTGCTGCTCGAACGCCCGCTGTTCGACTTTAATTTCCTCAAGGAATTTTTTCCAGTCTCTTCGCGCGTGGCGCAACAAGCGCTGATGCCGCCACCAGGCGCTCCCGTCGAACCGCGCGCCAGGAAAGCTCGGCAACCACGCCGGTGCGTCCCCACCCACGAGCCAGCAGGGCTTGAACATGCTGCTGCAGGGCGCGCTGGTGGCTGTCGCCCAGAACGCGATGGCTGCGCGATCGCTCGCGCACTGACCGAAGTCCAGCACCCAAGAGCTCGTGGTTTGAGCAGCCCGGCGCTGAGGCATCCAGCCGCCGTGCGCGCAGACCTGGGGACGACCGGGATCCGGGCTCCGGCCGCCGTGATCCCGGAGCACGTCGAAGGCAAAGCTCGCCGTGAGCGCGCCGCTCCCTTGCTCGAGCAACGCCTGGACTCGGTGCTGACGAGGTCGGCCCATGGCCGCGCTGGAGTACAGCTGATCGCGAAACGTGCGGGCAAAGTCCAGCCTGCCGCGTCCGGGAGACAAGCCCTTGTCCCGCGCGTATGCCGCGATGTGCGCGCTCGCGAAGTCCCAATCCTCACGGATACGCAGGCGGTTCGACATCGCGTAGACCCCGTCGACCCGGCGTCGCACCCACGCCGAGCCGGCGCTCTCTACGCTCCACGCCGCCTCGTGATCGGCAAAGAGAAAGCTGTTGTCGTAGTCGAAATTCCGCTCGCGATGCCCGGCTTCCCCGCCCTGGCCAAAGCTCTCGATCAGCTCACAGGCCAGCACCGCTGCCCGCTCCGCGCTGCTGGCTCGCTCGAGACACAGCCTGAGGACATCCATCCCGAGCAACGCCGGAGCCAACACCTCGCCGCGGCCACGCCGCTTGCGGCGCTCCGCCGCCACCCGCGTGAATACGGCTTCGTTTCCGCCGACGACGCCGGACTGATTCACCCCCATCTCCGCGCCCCACATCCAGTAGGGGCGGCTCAGGACCGCGCTCTGGGTCTGCGATGCCTGGGGAACGGCGATGTAGGTCGTGAACACCTGACTGCCAGCTGGATGAGCCTGCGCCGGGATCCACGTCAGGCCCTGAGCTTCGAAGGGCTCTCGATCGCTGTTCTTTCCAAACAGCGGTGCCCCGCTGGGGGTCGCTCGCCCAAGGGCCACGAACGTGTCGCACATCGCAGGATTCTGTTGCCCGTATCGCCAATCTGAAACGAAAAACGCAGCTCGGTCGCAGCTAATCTTGACAAACCCGATGTGTAAAAGCAGATCACCCTCGGTGAAGCTCTCGAACAAAGGCCGCTACGCGGTTCGCGCCCTGTTCGACATCGCCTTCTACAACGAGGGTCGCCCCACTCAGGTGAAGGACATCGCCGAGCGCCAGTCCATTCCTCCCCGCTTCCTGGAGCAAATCTTCCAGGATCTGAAGCGCGCGGGGATCGTGGCCTCCAAGCGCGGCCCTCAGGGTGGCTACTCCCTGGCCAAACCCGCAGCTCAGGTGAAGCTGAGTGACGTGATCCGGGCGCTCGAGGGTCCGATCACCCTGGGCGAGAAGCCGACGGACAGGGCGCACGAGGCCGACGACGTGCGGCGAGTGACCGAGAGCATGTTTCGGGATCTCTCCCAGCGTGTCGAGGAGTGCTTCGCCGCCGTGAGCGTGAGCGATATTTGCGCCCGTGCCGATGAGCTTGGGCTCCCGCGGCCGGGTGCCCGGCGTTACGTCTACGTGATCTGAGTCCCCAAATGACCTCCACCGCATCTCACCCCCTCGCCCAACATCCGCGGATCTACGAGGACATCCTCGACCTCATCACGGACACGCCGCTGGTGGAGATCAGCCGGCTCGAGCTGGATCGGCCCCGTGCCAGCGTGCTCGGGAAGCTGGAGAGCCAGAACCCGGGCGGCTCGATCAAGGACCGCATCTGTCTCTCGATGATCCTCGAGGCTGAAGCGCGAGGCGTGCTGGCGCCCGGAGGCGTGGTCGTGGAGCCTACCAGCGGCAACACCGGGATCGGACTCGCGCTCGTTTCCGCGCGGCGCGGCTACCGCTGCATTCTCACCATGCCCGAGAGCATGAGCCTGGAGCGCCGGCAGTTGCTCGAGAGCATGGGGGCGGAGCTGGTGCTCACCTCCGAAGCGGACCAGATGGAGGGCGCGATCGCCAAGGCGCGGGAAATCGTCGAGAACACGCCAGGCGCCTTCATGCCCCAGCAGTTCGACAACCGCGCCAACCCGAGCGTGCACTACGAGTCCACGGCGCAGGAGATCTTCCATGCGCTGGGGGACACGGCGGTGGATGCCTTTGTGGCCGCGGTGGGTACCGGCGGCACCGTGAGCGGGGTGGGCAAGGCCTTGCGCGAACGCTACCCCGAGTGTCGGGTGATCGCGGTGGAGCCCGAGACGTGCGCGACGATCTCCCGCGGAGAGCGCGGCCCTTCGAAGATCCAGGGCATCGCAGCAGGCTTCGTGCCCAGCAACTACGACCGGGAAATACCCACGGAAGTGCGCACCGTGGCCGACCGTCGAGCGTACGACATCAAGCGGGCGCTGAGTCAGCGCGAGGGCCTCCTGGTGGGCATCAGCGCGGGCGCCAACGTGGCCGTGGCACTGGAAGTTGCCCGAGAGCTCGGCCCGAACAAGACCGTGGTCACCGTGCTGTGTGACACCGGCGAGCGCTACTTCAGCCTGGACGAGTACTTCGATGAGTGAAGCCGTCCCCCAGCGACGACCGCGCGTGGCGCTGGTGGGCCTGGGAGGCCTGGGCTGTCCTGCGGCGCTCGCGCTGGCGGAGGCAGAAGTCGACCTCTTGCTGTTGGACGACGATGAGGTCGAGCTCACGAACCTGCATCGCCAGGTGTTGTATGAAGAGAGTGACGTCGGGCGCCCGAAGCTCGAGGCCGCGCGGGATGCCCTGGTCCGGCGAGGCGCGCGCGCCGAGCGCCTCGAGCTGCGCCCCACGCGTTTCCTCCCGGAAACTTCCAGTGAGATCCTGACCGATGTGGACCTGGTGCTGGAAGGTTCCGACAACTTCGCCACCAAGTTCCTGACGGCGGACGCATGCCACCTGGCTGGAGTACCCGTGGTTCACGGCGCGGCGATCCGCTGGCGGGCGACGGCGTGGTTGGTGGCCCCGGACGGCAGGCCTTGCTACCGCTGCCTGTTCGAGGACCTCCCCCGTGGCGCGCAGCAGAACTGCGATACGGCAGGTGTCATGGGCCCCGTCGTAGGCTTCGCTGGCGCCGTGATGGCGGAGCTCGCGCTGCGGTGGCTGCAGGGTGACACCAGCGCCGCCGGCCACGTGTGGACCTACGATGGCTCCAGCGACAGGCTGCGCCAGGTCATGGTGGCGCCGAGAGCGGACTGCCCGCTGTGTGGTCACCAGCCGTCCATCCTGGACATCCGAGAATCTCGTTACCTAGATCCGCTCGCTGGCTCGTGTAGCCAGTCGAGCGGGGTTGAGGCAGGCAGCGTCTCCTGACCTGACTCTTGACGGCCGACCGCGGCAACCGAAGGAAGCAAGACATGGCAACTACAGTTCGCATCCCCACCCCCTTACGCACCCTCACTGGCGGCGAAGAAGCCGTCAGTATCGATGGCGCGAACGTCCGTGAGCTGATCGACAACCTGGAGCAGAACCACCCAGGCATGCGGGAGCGCCTGCTGGACGAAAAAGGCGTGCGTCGCTTCGTCAACATCTACGTTGGCGACGAGGACATCCGCTTCCTCGATGGCCTCGACACCGCTCTCGACGGCAAGGAAGAGGTCAGCATCGTCCCGGCGATCGCTGGAGGCTGAGGGTGCTCCCCTTTCAGGACCGCTACAGCCGTCAGCGCAAGCTCCCCGAAGTGGGTCAGCGCGGGCAGCAACGAATCGAGGCGCTACGCGTCGTGGTTCGCGGCGGTCCTGAAGCCCTGATCGAGCTGGCGTACCTGGAGCGAGCTGGCGCTCAGCACGTAGAGTTCGAGCCTGGGCCCGCTGGCTCGCTACCCGACTGGCCTCATCGCGGGCACTTCACTCACTCCGGTCCCCAGCACGTAGCCGCTGGCGCTTGGATGGCGCTGCGGCGCATTCGTCAGGCACTGGAAGCTGACGGCGCTGAGTTCACGGCAGTCACCGCTCCTACTCCCCCCAATCCCAGAGACCCCCCGTGAAAGCCAATCGTTTCGTCCGCTCTAGGCGCCTCCACAATGTGATCGATGCCGTGGGGAATACACCTCTGCTGCGCCTGAAACGCGTGGCCAGCACGGCGCCCGACGTGGAAGTGTTCGTCAAGCTCGAGTTCTGCAATCCCGGCGGCTCCGTCAAGGATCGGCCGGCGAAGCGCATGGTGGAAGACGCCATCGCTGATGGGCGACTGAGCGACGACAAGATCCTGATCGACGCCACCAGCGGAAACACCGGGGTGGCCTACGCGTTGATGGGCGCAGCGCTCGGTTTCCGGGTGAACCTGGTGATGCCCAAGAACGTGAGCAAGGCGCGCAAGGACATCACCCAGGCTTACGGCGCAGAGTTGATCCACTCATCTCCCATGGAGGGCTCCGACGGCGCTATCCGCTTGGTGCGCGAGATGGTCGAGCAGCACCCAGACAAGTACTTCTACCCGGACCAGTACTCCAACCCCTCCAACCCCCTGGCTCACTACCACGGCACCGGTAGCGAGATCCTCGAAGTCCTGGGCGATCGCCTGAGCGTGTTCGTGACCGCGCTCGGCACCAGCGGGACCTGCATGGGCACCACGAGGCGGCTGAAGGACTTCGCCAATGAACCCGGTGGCCGCGCCATTCGCTGTGTGGCCGTCGAGCCGGCGGAGGCGCTGCACGGCCTCGAGGGGCTGAAGCACATGGCCAGCAGCATCGTGCCCAACATCTTCGACCCGACACTCCCTGACGAGATCATGCCGGTGGGCACCGAGGACGGCTGGGACATGGCCGAACGGGTGGCGGCTGAAGAGGGCCTCTTCGTTGGTCATTCCACCGGGGCGAACATCTTCGCGGCGGTCAAGCTCGCCGAACAGCTGCAGGCTACTCAAGGCGGGGGTTGCGTGGTCACGATCGCGTGCGACCGCAGCGACCGTTATTTCGCACCCATGAAATGGGAGAAGCGCTACATCTGGTAGCAAAACCATTTCCCCGCGGCAATATTTCAACGAGAACAGCATGAGCAAACCCGAGTGGACCCAAGGAGATCTCACCCTCACTTCCGCCATCGTTTCCAGGGTCGAGCAGGCGGCCCGAGAGGCCTACGCGCGTGATGAGGAGGCCTGTGGCTACCTGGTGGGCCCATCCAGCCGCCCTCGCTTCGCCGACGAGGCGGTGGAGCTGGAGAACCTCGCGAACAAGTACCACAAGGTGGATCCGGAGAATCATCCCCGCACGGGTCGCGAGTACTTCAAGATCAACGCCCTGAAGTTCGAGCGAGCGATCGAGCAAGGTCGCGCGGCGGGTCGACCGGTGAAGGTCTTCTTCCACTCCCACCTCGATTGCGGGGCGTACTTCTCCGAAGAGGACGCCGCGAGCATGACGATGGGTGGCGGGGAAGCCCCCACCCACGATCTGGCCTACCTGGTGACCGCGGTGGACCAGGGCGAGGTCACCGCCCACCGTCTCTTCATCTGGGAAGCCGCGAGCAAGAGCTTCGTCGAGGCTCCGTTCCAAGTCGATGAAGGCTAGCAAGCTCCTGCTAGGTTGCCTGCTGGGGGTCGGGCTGACAGCGCGCACAGCCCGCGCGGAGCTGGTCGACGACGTGTCGGCGTTGAAGAGCTTCTGGAGCAAGACGAAGGCGCGCGGTTCCAGGCCGCCAAAGCTCCTCGAGCGGGGCGATCAGATGCCCGTGGTCCTCCCCCAGCGCTTCATCGCGAAGCGAGAGGAGTGCACCAGCGTGGTGCTGATCAGCGCACCCAATGTGTCGTTCGTCCTGCGCATCATACCGCGGCGCGGCGAGGCTCCGGAGGCTCCCGAGGCGAGCGTCGCAGGGCTGGCGCAGGTCGTGCGCTGCGGTGAGCGCCGGGAGCAGCTCGGCCGATTGCTGGTCGAGATGCGTTCGCCCCGGGGCGTGCTCGAGGTGATCTACGCCGCCGCCGATGCGCCACTGCCCTCAGCGCGCCGGCTGCTCAAGGCGCGAGATCCAGGCCCCGTAGACGAAGCGCATCCCATCGGGCCGCCGGCACGCGCCGAGACATTGACGGCGCGGGTGGCTGCCATCCGTGCGGCGGCTTGGCGCGCTGGCGCCGACGACCAACGCCGAGTGGGCCTCACAGCAGATGGAAGGGGTACCGGCGGGCACGATCTCGAGCTCCGCCCCGGTTGTTACCGCGTGGATGTACTGTCCGCCCAGGCGCCAGATGGCTGGCGTAGCAGCGCCGACGTCGACCTGGATGTGCGTCGCCTCCCCGATGGTGCGCTGGTCGTTAGCGATCGGGGAGAAGCGCTCGACGCACACGTAGACCTCTGCACCGCAAGTCGTGGTCAGGTGCGCCTGGCGTACTCCGGCGGCTTTCCCCACGTGCCGCTCCTGGGCCTCCTGAGTCACTTTCCTTTCCCCGCAGACTTCCCCAACCACTGGACCGACTCAACGAAGAACCAGCTAGCGCTGCTTCTACACCACAAGCGCCTCCCCCTGGGGGTCTTCGCTGACGCGAACCGCCGCCGAGAATGGCTCGGCGTGGCCGGGGTGACGCGGGCGGCGCTGCCGACTCAGGCGGGAGCGTGTTACACCGTGGTCGTGGCGGCGCACGCAGGAACTCCCAGTGGCTTTGCTCTGGTCGCGCGCCAAGGACAAATCCACGTAGAAAACCAGAGCAGCGCGCCAGGCCAGCCAACGTTCGTGAACTTTTGCCCGAAGCGAAGTGGCAGCGCCCGCTTGGAGGTGGAGGCTCAGGGTAGCGCGCTGATCTGGCGCATGGTCGCTTATCGCAGCGGAGAGCTCCCGCCCGGTGCAAGCCAATGAGGCGGGACAGATGAGGCGGCGGCGAATCGAGGCTTGGTTCGGTTGCCTTGCCCTGCTCGTGGCGACGCTGGGTTGCGGCGCGGGGCCAGCAGTGGGGCCGCAAGGGCAGCCCAGCCTGCGACAAGGCACGCCACCCGACGGCAAGCCCCTGCTGCAGGCGGACACCGCACGCGCGCGCTCCGAAGGTGCAGGCCAAACACGCGTGATCGCCGTCCAGGCCGCGACACCTGGAGATCGGGTGAGCGGCACGCTGATCGTGCCGGAAGACCAGTGCGTGCTGCTGCTCGCGCGGGTGAGCGACAGCATCGACGATGTGGACCTCTTCGCCTACTCAGACGCCGGAGAAGTGCTCGGCAGCGATGAGCGGCCCGACAAGGAGCCCAGCCTGCTGCTGTGTCCTCCCCACCCCAAGCGGGTCTACGTGGTCGCCCGAGTCGCGTCGGGCCATGGCTTGGTCGCCGTGGGTGGACAGCTGGTAGCACCCAAGCGGGCCGAACTGGCGGCGCGCGCCGTTGGCCACCACAAACCTTCCACCGAGGCCAGTGTCTGGAGCTACTTCGAGTCGGAACGCGCCGCCCACCGCTCCGAGCTCGGCAGCCCATGGCAGGATTTGCGGCGAGCGGCGTTACCCGTCGAGATCAGCGCGCCGACATTGAGCAGCCTGAGCTTCGAAGCGGGCCAGTGCCTGGACGTGTTCGTCGCGCCGTCCGCTGAAGTCTCCCACCTGGACGTCGCGTTGATTGACGCTGACGGCCGCACCCTGGGGCGCGCGACCAGCCAGGGGCGGAACAGGAACCTTCAGATCTGCGCGGGGCGCCCGGCGCAGCTCACGCTCGAAGTCAGACCTCACCTGGGTCGTGGGCTGGTCGCGTTGCTCGTCTCCCAGGCGAACGCCAAGGACGTGCGGGCCAGCGAGGGCACCATTAGATACCTCACGGAAACGACCGAGGAGCTACCGGCTGCCGTCGAGACGGCGCGTGTCTTGAACAAGCGCCTCGGGTTGCCCCTGGGGAAGAAGCTCTTCGAGAGCTCCGCTGCGGTGGGTCGAAGCGTCAGCCACGACATCGATGTCCCCGCGGGCTGCTCCCGAGTGGACCTCGTCCTCGGCAAGCCAGCGAGAGGGGTCACCGCGCGCCTGTGGAACAGCGCTGGCGACCTGGTGGCCGAGACCTCTGGCGATCCGAGCGCCCGCTTGTTCGCGTGCGGCTCGGCGGCCCGCTATCGCCTGGATGTCGAGGCCGAGGTTCGCCCTGGGCCATTCGCGGTCTTTCTCAGCCCGGATCCCAAAGCTGCATCGGCCCTGCGGGGAGAACCGTTGGCAGCGGGGAGGCTGCTCGCTCTGCTGACGAGCCGTGGTGTGACCCGCGGACGCCAGCTCGCCGGCGTGGACAGGCTAGAGCTGAGCGAGACGCACCTCGTTCGACGCCAGCTCGATGTGCCTCCAGGTCGCTGCCTGGACATCGGGCTCGGGGCGAGCGCGGACGTCGGTGCTCTGGAGCTGGCGCTCCGCGGGCGCAGCACCGCTGATGGGAGCGCGATGCCGGCTCTCCTCGGCGTGGCTCGGGGGCCTCGCGCCGTCGCCCTCCGTCAGTGCAACCTCGAGGGACACGGTCCGCTGCGCGTGGAAGCCGAGCTGACCTCTCGCGGCGGACACGGGGCGAGCCTGTTCGGCTGGCAAGTGTTGTCTCCGGCGCCCTAGCGGGTCCGGTCAACGGCTACCTGCTGGGTCGCCGCTCATCGGGTCGATGGGGATCGCCTCCCGGACGCTGACCGTCTTCTGTTCGCCACTTGCGTCTTCGACCACTAGCTCGGGGCGCACGGCAACCACCCGCAGCCGTGGCCAGGGTAA
>JAUILJ010000862.1 GCA_030433055.1 Polyangia bacterium | reverse complement strand
CCGATGCCGAGCGCACGATGGACCGCATTCGGGCAAGATTCGGCCCGGATTCAGTCGATCTCGGCGTGATGCTTGGCAGCGATTTTCGACGGCGTGCACCGAGCGAGGAAGCCTGATGGCCGGACGGATCGAGCAAATTTCAAGGCTATTTGATAAACTTTAGCATTTGCGGGCTTTCCTGTTGCAGTATTCCACCCCACGGTGTGTCATTGAAATGGAATGAGGAGAGGGTCTGTCAGTTCTTTTGATGCCCGCTCGAATAGAAAATCCGGAGAGGTCGCAATGAGTTTCCTCCGAAGCTTGATGAAAAAAGATGGTGATTCCGATAAGGATAAGGAGAAGGAACAGGGTAAGAAAACTCCTATCGATTCGGAAGCGGCGGGGAGGCTGCCTGAAGCCGAGAAGAAGCGAAAAGTCAATCCCCTGACCGCCGGGGATGAAGCGGCGCCTGTCCCCCAGTCGCGCCGCCCAAAGATTCCCACCAAGGAACAACGCGAGTTTTTTAACGCGGCGCGCGTGCAGGACAGCCGCGTCGGTCAGATTCTCTCGAAGGCCGGTCTCGTTAACGACGAGATGATCCAGGAAGCGCTCGGCACCGAGGCCGGTACGACGCTCCAGAAAAGTCTGGTCCAGCACGGTTTCGTGCGGGAGGACGATGTTCTCGAAGCGCTCTAGCAACACCCCACGCGACTCCACCAGGCGTGCGTAGCCCGGGATGCGCTTGGCCTGAAAACGCGCGAGTTCCAGCGCCAGCTCCTCGAAGCTGTCCTCGCTCTCCCCACTGCCGAGGCTGGCCTTTGCGAAGCTCCGGACGCGCCGATGAAGCGCATCAGACTCACTCAGGGCCTCGGCCACGCTCGTCGGCTCGCTCAGTTCCTCGGGGCTCACGGGCCGCAAGCTTGGAGCGCGAGGGGCAGCTCCGCAACGAATGCTTCGAGTTGATTCTCGCCAATCACCAGCGGGGGAGTGAGCACCATGACGTCGCGAGCCCCGCCACCCGTGGACACGATGTAACCCGACTCGAGGAGCGCACGCATCAGCCGTACGGCCGCCCCACCGCGCCCGCTTGACGCGAGCTCCACCCCCCACATCAAGCCTTGCCCGCGTACGGATGCGTTCGGCGCTACCGCCTCGACCACGCTCCGCAGCCGCCGACCCAGCTCCGCGCCGAGGTCCTTGGCCCGCTGCACCAGGCTATCGCGCTGAAGGATGTCAAACAGGGCGATCGCGGTGGCGCACGCCAGCGGCGCACCGGCAAACGTCGCGGTGTGCACGACTTCATGCTCCTGACGCCACGCGGCCATCAGCTCCGATTTGCCAATGCACGCGCTGATCGGCAGCCCTCCCCCCAGGCCCTTGCCCAAGCAAATCAGGTCCGGCGTCGCCCCCTGAGCGACACTCGTGAGCATCTCACCTGCTCGGCCCAGGCCGGTCCAGATTTCATCGGCGATCAGCAACGCCCCATGCTGCCTGGCGAGCGCGTGGAGTTCCACGAGGAAACCTTCTGGAGGGACCACGACGCCGCCACGCCCCAGGATCGGCTCCACGAGGACAGCTCCCACATCACCCCGCACCAACTCGAAGCGCGCGCGCTCGAGCGCGAGATCCAACAAGCCGTCGCTGGACGGATAGGGCACGAAGCGCACCGCCGGGTTCAGCTGCGCTGCGAATGGCTGGCGGTAGCTCTCGCGCAAGCTAGTCGCGGCGAGGGGGCCATACGACAGCCCGTGGTAGCTACCCTGGAAGGCCAAGACCCCGGGTTTACCGCTCGCCAACACGGCAGTCTTGAGCGCGGCGCTGATCGCATCGGCGCCGCTTTGCCCGAGGATGACTTGCGCCGGTTCAGGGTGCAGCCGCGCAAGTCGCTCACAGAGCGCGATACGCGGCTCGGAGGTGTAGACGTCACCCAGCGCCTGCATCAGGCGCTCGCCCTGCAGCTCCAGCACTTTCAGGATACGTGGATGTGCATGGCCGAGCAGCAAGGCGCCAAACCCAGCTGCGAGATCGACGTAGCGGTTCCCGTCCACATCGAGCACGTTGGAGCCCTTGCCAGTGGAGTAGACGATGCCGCTGGGGCGCTCTTTTCCGCGCGGACCCGGCGCACCCCGCGGCCCCATCGGTGCAACGTTCACGGAGTTGCGCAGGAGCCAGGTGCGCGACTGCGGACCCGGCGGGCGCACTTGAATCGCTGGCAGGTCACACCCCGGGATCTCTTCCGGGGGCAGCGGGATTTCACTGAAGCCCATACACCTCAGAAGCAGACGCGGTTGCGCCCACCACGCTTGGCTTCGTAGAGCTTCTCGTCGGCGCGCTGGATCAGCTCGTTGGCGCTCTGATCGCCTGGCTCTAGCTGCGCGCAACCGATGCTGATCGTGGTCGGGATGCGCTCACCCTGGAACACGAAGCGATGTTCGGCGACTCGAGCGCGGATGTTCTCGGCGAGCGACGACGCGCCATCCAGGGGCGTCTCGGGCAACACGATCACGAACTCTTCACCGCCGTAGCGCGCAAACACCTCATCCCGACGGATACGATTCTGCACCAGCCTGGCGAGCTCGCGCAGCACGTGATCTCCTGCGAGGTGACCGTACTGATCGTTGATGCGCTTGAAGTAGTCGATATCGAAGATCGACAGCGACAGCGCACGCTCATGTCGGCGTGCGCGGATCAGCTCGCGCTCCAGCGCCTCATACAGGTAGCGCTTGTTGTGAATCTGCGTGAGACCATCGATGATGGTCATCTTGTAGATTTCCTCGTGGTATTTAGCTTCAGCGTCCGCGCCGCTCAAATACTTGAGGATCGTCGGACCAACCTTGATCCGATCGCTATTCTGCAGCGGCGCTTCCCGCACGATCTGCTCTTCGTTGAGGTACGTGCCGTTGGTCGACCCGTCGTCAACCACGATCCAGCGCCCCGTGCGCTTCTCGAAGTGGCAGTGCCGCCGGGAGACCGAGTCACCCTCCAGAACGATGTGGTTGTCCGCACCCCGGCCGACGCGCATGGGGTTGTGCTCGAGCACGAAGCGTTTCCCCAGCAAAGTCGGTTCCTTGCTGTAGATCACGACCAGACAGTCGTTTCCGGGTCCATCAGGCTCTTCCAGGGGTCGCTGGACGACCTGGGTGACACGTGTCTTTTCCTCGTAGTCGGTCACTTATGGTGGGCCCTGATTGGACTCGATCGAAGCTAGAGTCTAACCGACCTGGCGAACCTCGCACAGTCCGGCAAGTGTTGGATAACACAGGCGACCCGTGGCGGCGCCACGAGGGAGTTGCTGACGGCGGGGGAGGGATATTCGATGCTCAACGGATGGCCTGGTGGGTTTGAGTAGTTGCTTGGGGTTGGACGCCTCGGATCCGATCCTGGTCGCCGGCTCCTGTGTCTCCGCAGGCACGAGGCTTCGCCAACCCTGAGATGGACGACTCGGCCTGACGCCCGGATCAAAGTTCTTGGATCGTTGGGGGAGCAAGCGCAGCGCGCTCCAGCTGAGCAGCGCTGATCTCGTTCTCGCGGCTGCGAAAACACCCCCTTCGGCCGCTCGGGGGAAGCCCCAAGCTGCCACTGCTGGCACGTGAGCCATAGCCCGTGCCCGCACTGCGCTTTCTAGCAGAACCCGTAGGGTGATGTGCTGTTTCTAGCAGGCCAGGCGCAGTTCCATAGGGTGCACTGACACATGCCCCCACTGCGCCCCCGGAGGTGCTCCACGTCGATCGGAACGCGACACACCTACATCTCACCACCGACCGTTGGGTTGTCTGCGAGGGGTACTGGGATGCCGACGAGCTGCATCAAG
>JAUILJ010000023.1 GCA_030433055.1 Polyangia bacterium | reverse complement strand
GAGGTCAATAGTGCGCTTCTAAGACTCGAAATGAAAGGCCTGATCAAACAGCTTCCGGGGAAATACTTCACAAAACTGATTTGACGAACCATTGAAACTAAGGAAATGAGGTTAAAGGCCGGGATGGACGTTTTTTGTCCACTTGGCCTGTAATTTCCATACTTCCTGTAAAGAACGATGTCCAAGGTCCTTATTATTGCGGAGAAACCCAGTGTCGCGACTGATCTCTCCAAAGCCCTCACCCCCAAATTGGGAAAGTTTACGAAAAAAGGCAAATCGAGAGATTCCCAGCATTTCGAAAATGACTCAGCATTAATCACTTCGGCAGTCGGCCACCTCGTGGAGTTGAAAATGCCAACCGGGCCGAACGGGAAAAATCTGCCGTGGAAATTTGATGTTCTGCCGGCGATTCCGAAAAATTTCGAGCTGCAGCCGATCGAGAGAACGGAAGCCAGATTGAAGCATATTCTCGGCCTGGCGAAGAAGAAGGATGGCGAAGGCTGGCAACACCCGAGTCAGATGGAGGACGCGACGCCGCTGCTTTGGCTTCCTGGATGAAACGCGCGGCGAGCTCCCGATCGCCGGCCAGATCCTTGCGCAGCACCTTCAGGGCGAAAGACCGCCCCAGCGTCGTGTGGCGGACGCGGTAGACGGTTCCCATCCCGCCTTCACCAAGCACCGCCAGCACCTCGTAGCGGCCATCGATGACCTGGCCCAGCAGTGGATCGCCGCTCGGATCCCAGGTGCCGCGCTGCTCGAGGAGCGCCCCATCGAACGGGCAAAACCGCGCTTCGCCGGAGAACTGATGCCCGCAATCAGGGCATAGCTTGGCGATCGGTTCCGGCTTCGGCGCCGGCTCGTCTTCGTTGGGCGCCTTGTGCCCTCCGAACAGCAACAGTGTCTCGCTCACCCTCGCCTCAGCCTAGCCCATTGTCTGTGACCGGGGCACTCCGCTCGACCGGGGAATTGGTCGCCTCTGCGCGCAGCGTCAGGGGTGCTGCCCGGCGCGCTCACGGCAGGTCGGCCGCCCCACATGAAAACGCCCAGGTTCCCGGTGGGAACCTGGGCGTTTGGACCGCAAGGCATCGAAGCGCTTCGTCAGCCGCAGCGCGGGGCGAACTCGCGCCTCGTCAGCCGAGGGGGGAAGCGCACGCAGCGCAGAACTTCGCGCCGGCGCCGTTCGGTGTGTTGCACTTCGGACAGGGCCCCCCGGGGAACTCACCCGCAGCCGGCGCAGCACCCTGAGCTGGAGCACCCTGGGGCGGACCGCCCTGGGGCGCAGCACCCTGGGGCGGCGCACCCGGACCGCCCGGCGGCGGACCGTAGCCCCCCGCTTGCTGGGGCGGATACCCCTGTTGCGGGGGATAACCTTGCTGCGGCGGATAGCCTTGCTGTTGCGGCGGGTACCCGGGGTACTGGCCTTGAGGTGGATAGCCCGGAGGCGGGTAGCCCTGGGGCGGATAACCCGGATACTGACCGGGAGCGCCAGGCCCAGCCTGCTGTGGCGGCTGGCCGGGAGCGCCAGGGGGCGCCCCTTGCTGAGGCGGGTAACCGGGAGGCGGGTAGCCGGGGGGCGGGTAGCCGGGAGGCGGATAGCCCTGGGGCGGATACCCGGGCGGCGGGTAGCCGTACCCAGGAGGTGGGTAGCCCTGGGGCGGATAGCCACCCTGCGCTCCCGCGTTCAGGCCCGCTCCAAGACCCATTCCCGCCATCATTCCAGCGCCCGCGACTCCGCCTGCAGCGCCCTCGCCACCCTGGGCGAGCCCTTCGCCAAGGCCCATCGTCGCCTGAGCGCCGGCGAACTGAGCGTAGCGATTCATGTCGACCTGGTTCACGTAACGCTGGGCATTCGAGAAGTCCTGATCGAGCTCGAACTGCCGCTGCTGAGCCTCGGCCTCCGAGGTGCCCACTCCGATCTTCGCCTTACGACGGTCGAGCTTGGCCTGGACGATCTGGTCCTGGAACTCGTCAATGCGGGCTTCGTCTTCCTTGCTCAGGTTGATGTTGAGCTTGGCGATCTCCATTACCTGGAGACCCTTTTCCGTGAGGTCTGGGCAGTTCTGGACGATCTCTCGCGCCACGTCGGGGCCGCATTCGCCGAGATCCATCAGGGTGATGTCCCCCGACTTCATCATCCGAGTCAGCACGGACTTCAAACCCATCAGGATTTGGTCTCGCACCCACTGCAGCGCGACGTCCGGGTCGACCGCACCGCTTTGACCAATGAACTTCCCGATGAACACCGCGGGGTCGACGACCTTGAACGAGTACGTGCCGAACGCTCGGGGGTTCACGCGGATCTCGAGCTCGGGGTCGCGCATCGAACCCAGCGGGCCACCGAAACCGAGTGGCTGACTGTTCTGATCTCGGAAGATGGGCCGAGTGGTTACGAAGAAGATCTCACTGATAAAAACATTTCCACCCGTAAATTCACTAACGAACTTACCGAGGAAGGGGATGTTCTGAGTGCTCAGGGTGTGACGCCCTGGAGGGAGGATCCCCTGAGCCGTGCCGTCCTTGAAGAACAGCGCGACCTCATCCGAATCCACCGTCAGCTGACTCCAGAACGGGAACTGCTGATCCGGATGCTTGTAGAAGACCTTCTCTTTCAGCTCGTCCGGGCGAGCGATCATCATCTGCTGCACGCCGCCCTTGACGAAATCCATGATCCCCATGTGTGTATCTCCTCCGACAGGATTCCTGGTGCGACCCAGGTTAGAGCCGCCGGCCCGCACAAACGCGCACCGACGCTGAACCTACCTCAAGCAAAGCTGACTGCTGCGCAGAATAGTGCCCACGCCAATCGAGAGCAACCGACTCCCGCCCGGCGCGCCATTTGGGACGGAGCGCGGAGCGCCCGAGTTTGTTTCCCTGGCTTTTGCCGAGCCTAACGCGCCACCGCCAGCGTTCCCGCAGTGAACCCAGCGGCCGTCAACGCAGCGGCCGTCAACGCAGCGCCCGGCAATGCAGCGCCCGGCAATGCAGCGCCCGGCAATGCAGCGCCCGGCAATGCAGCGCCCGGCAATGCAGCGCCCGGTGAAGTTCGAGTTCCATTCATGTTTTGCTGAGGGCACATTCGAAAGAACCAACAATCCACATTGGTCTGCTTGACTGACAGGTGAGAACTCGTGGCTCCGACGGCCACGCCGAAGGGTCCGCTAGGCGGAATGGACCTTCGGCGCTGGCCGCACTCACTCCAACCCGCGGGGCACACGTGCATTCCAGGACTCGGGTCGATTTCATGGCAAATCGGCGCGTCGCGCACCGCGACCCGTGAGCGGCTGCGCGACTTGGGGTACCGTGCAGACATGAGTCCCGAGCTGGATCTGGAAGGGCTACCGCCGCCAGCGAAGAAGGCGCTCTCTCCAGGAGCGCCGCCCCCCTTGAAGTTAATGGCGGCGAAGGGCGTCATCCCCGGAGCCAAGCCAGCGGACATCGTGACGGTGCTGTGTGGGCTTGCCGCCGACGGCGACGCCAAGGTCGCTGAAGCGGCGCAGACCACGCTGAAAGATCTCCCCCCACCGGTGCTGAGCGGCGCGTTGAACGCTGACCTGCAAGCACCGGTGATCCACGCGCTGTGCGAGACTCGGCCCCACGATCACGACTCGCTGGGGCAGCTGCTGCGCATGCCCCGCATCGCCACCGAGACGCTCGAGCTCCTGGCGGAACGCGCCGATGAGAAGGCGGGCGAGATCATCGCCACCAACGAGCAGCGTCTGCTGCAAGCGCCCGGGGTCATCGAGCGCCTCTACATGAACAAGAACGTGCGCATGTCCACAGCGGACCGCTTGCTCGAGCTCGCCGTGCGCAACGGCGTCGAGCTCGGCATCCCTGCTTTCCGGGAAGCCGCAGAGGCAATCCAAGACGAGCTCATCCCCGAGGCGAGTGAGGAGCCGACCTTCGACGACGTGTTGTTCGCGGAGGCCCAGGAGATCAGCGCTCAGATCGCGCTGAGTGAAGGCGAAGACACCCACGAGCTCGACGAAGAAGGCAACGAGCGAGTCAAGGAACAGATCAAGCCGCTGTGGGCCCGAATCAGCCAGATGACGACCTCTCAGAAGATCCGCGCGGCGGTGATCGGCAAAGGCGAGGACTTGCTGCTGCTGGCTCGCGACCCCAACCGCCTCGTGTCGGCTGCGGCAGTCCAGTCGCCTCGCATGCGTGAGCGTGAGGCGATCCAGATCAGCGCGAGTCGCTCCGTCAGCGATGAGGTCTTGCGAATCATCGCGCGCAACAAAGAGTTCACTCGGAGCTACCAGATCAAGCTCAACTTGGTCAGCAACCCGCGGACTCCGCTGACCTTCGCGTCCAGCCTGATCCCCCACCTGCGAGAGGGAGATTTGCGCCAGATCGCTCGAAGCAAGAACGTCACGGGCGCAATCTCCCGCGCGGCAAAACAGCAGATGAGCCGCAAGGCCGATCGGCGATGAATTACGCCTGGCTTCGCGACGCGCGACCAGCGACGGAGACACCATGAGCAAACTCGTGCGCTTCGGAGTCGCGATGGAAAAGGAGCTCCTCGAAGGCTTCGACGACCTGATCACCCAGCGGGGCTACGCCAACCGCTCGGAAGCTCTCCGCGATCTGGTGCGCCGCGAGCTCGACGACGCGGCGTGGCAGACTGGCGCGCCCACCTGCGCGACGATCACGCTCATCTATGATCACCACAAGCCAGAGCTCAGCGAGCGCCTCACGGCGATCCAGCACGACTCCGGCGAGCTCATCATCAGCGCGCTGCACGTGCACCTCGACCATGACCACTGCATGGAAGTGATCGCGACCCGAGGACCGGCGAGTCGACTCAAGGCGCTCGCGGATCAGCTACTGGGGGCCAAGGGCGTGCTGTCGGGTGACATCGTCGCCGCACGCTTGCCGGACACCGTGGAGCACGGACACTCCCACAAACATTGAGGGCGGCTGCCGCAGCGCGTTTACACCGCGTCTCACCCCCACCCCGAGCGCTGACTTCGGTCGCGCTTGCAGCCCCACGGGGCGTCAGTCGGTGCCCAGCATCCGGCGTTTCCGCGCGGCCATCTTCGCCTTGCGGATGTCCTCCGCCAGCTTCACCTTGTGGGGATCCACGAGGAAGGGCGAGACGCGCTCGGTCTTCTCGAACTTGTTCTTGTACTGCAGGGCCTGAAACTTCGTCTTGAACGGGCCGATACGCACGCGATGCCAGAGGCCGCGGCTCGGCACGTGGGCCGCCTGGCGATACGCGCTGTGCCCGCGCTTGCGCAGATCGGTGACGAACTTGTCGGCGTCTTCCTGCTTCTGGAAGCTCGCGACCTGGATCTGATAGCCGCCCTCGGTGCCCATCGGCGCCATCTCGGTGTCTTCGGCGACCTTGGCTTGGTTCGCCGCGAGCCCGGTGAGGCTGTCCTTCGGCTCCTCGGTCACCGGCGTCGCCGCCAGCAGGCTCCCAGCGGGTAGCGGAACGACGGGCAAGCTGTCAGTGGGCGGTGGTGGCAGCGTGGGCGCACCCGGCGGCAGGCTGAAGTCTTGCTTCACCAAGCGGCCGCGCTCGTCCTTGACGGCGGCGAGCGCCGTGGTCGGCGCCTCGGTGTCGCTCAGGATCCCTGGAAAGGTCACGTCCGCCTCGTCTACCTCTTCAGCAGGCCTGGCCTCCTCACGGGACTCCTGCATCAGCGCGGCCAGAGGATCGTTCTGCTGCTGCTGGGCAGGCTCGGCGCTCTTCATGCTGAAGGCAGCGACGGCGACCAGCGCTCCTCCACCCAGCGCGAACAACAAGAGCGTCCCGAGGCGCGGCGAGCGCCGTCCCGGTTCGTCCTCCTGGATGTTTTCGAGATTGCGAACGTTCACGCTTTCCATCGGGGTCGTTGCGGGCCTCGGAGGAGCTCTCAGGGCTGTGAGGGCAGCGGCCGCATTGATATGGGTACTGCCCTCCCTCCCCCAAGGCCAAGTTTCGGCCCGCGGATTCATGCTTCGCTGGCGGCCCTGCGTCGGCAACACCGCGGCCTAGAGCCGAAGCTCGGGCGCCCGCCGCTTGCCCGACGCAAGCGCCTGAAACTGCTCGGCTTTCCACTCGGTCTCTTCGAGCTCGCGACGCGGATCGGAGTCTGCGACGATGCCCCCGCCGGTGTGGTAGTAGCCGATCTCGCCGCGCAGGCTGAGCGTGCGGATCGCCATCCCCAGCTCGAGGCCGCCAGCATGGGTCACACATCCATAAGCACCGGTGTAGAGCCCTCGACGCACGGGCTCCAGGTTGGCGATGAGCTCCATCGCGCGCACCTTCGGCGCGCCGGTCACGCTACCGCTCGGAAGCATCGCCGACAGCAACATGCGGCGGCTCAGTCCAGGGCGTAGGTCGGCCACGAGCGTCGCCTGGCGATGGTGGATCGTTGGGTGAGTCACGACCTCGGGCCCGCTGACGAGGCGTACGCTTCCGGTCGTGGCGATGCGCCCGAGGTCATTGCGCTCGACGTCGAGGATCATCGCAAGCTCAGCGCGCTCCTTGGGATCGGCGTCCAGCTCCAGTGCCAACGCGCGATCGCGCTCGGGGTCGGCACCCCGGGGGCGTGTCCCCTTGATGGGCACCGTCGTCACGCGACCGTCGGGTTCCAGACGCAAGAACAGCTCCGGGCTCAACCCAACGACCTGCACGGGGCCCAGGTCGAGCGCGCAGGCATAAGGGGCTGACCCGTGGCCCGCCACCGCCAAGAGCAGCTCCACGGCGCCGCCGCTCGCGCGGTAGGTGAAGCGCCGGGCCAGGTTGACCTGGTAGAGATCGCCTTGCGCAATGAACTCGAGCGCGCGCTCGATCCGACGCACGTGAGCGTCCCCGTCGTCGGCCAGATCTTTGAGCCGACTGAGGGCCGCCGTCTTCATTGCCCCACGGATCCTCAGTCGGCGTTCGAGGCGGTCTACCGCGGCGCCATCGTCCCCGACCAGCAGCACCTCGGAGTCGCTCACTCGAGCTACGGCGGCATAGCGCTGCCAGACCGGTAGCGTGATGGGGGGCGGCGTCCGATTCTCGGACTTCACGTAGCGTGCTCGCTCGAGATCGCGACGACACTCGAACGGCAAGACACCGATCCAGCGCGGCACACATCCCAGAGGTCCCAGGCGCGGATCGAGGGCGAGCTGGGGCTCTGGATCGAGAGCTGTCACCTGCTCCACCGGCTCGCAGCACAGGTAGCTCACCCCACTGCCATCGGCGCTCCACAGCACTTGGGTACCGGGCGCAGTGGCCAAGCTGCGCGCAAGTGCCGCGACGTCAGGGATCAGATCCGTATGCCGGACCACGAGGGGCATCGCAGGCATGTAGCCCGAGGTGCTGCCCGATGTCAGGGGATGTTGCAATCGCGGCCCCCCAATCAATCGACGGCTGGACCGACTCGCGAACGCCGCGGACCTTGGCGGCGGAGGAGGCTTAGCGGTAGGAAGCCTCAATGGGGACGATCCTGCGCGCTGCCACCCTGGGCCTCCTGGGCTTGACCCTGACGAGCTGCTCCGAGGAGATCCTGGCGCCCGGCCAGGTGCAGCTCGAGGCGGGCCTCGAGTCGAGCGTCTGGCCAGACCCTGCGCCGACCCGCATCCGCATCACCACCAGCGACGAAGCCGGGGAAGAGCACGACTTCAAACAGTACGACGCACCCGTCGACGGCTTTTCTCTCGGGCTCGGAGATCTCGCCCGCTTTCACCTGCGCGCCACCGACAGCGATGGCGACACGCTGGTCAGCGCCGACAGCATCTTCATCGATCCCCGCGGCGTCGCCGAGCGGGTCGTGCCGCTGGTGGCGGGTCCCGCGGGTCGGGTCGGTCGGGTGGACAACCTGGCGGACCACCTCACCCAGCCCATGGCGTTCAGCGCGGTGGTCGCCAGGCGCTATCTGCTGTCGGTGAGCGGCAGCGAAGGCAGGCTGTATGACCTGGGGCTGTGGCGCGCCTCGGACAGCTTCCAGGTGCCATGCCCCAGCGAGACGGACTGTACGATCGAGACCGTGCTGGTACACCAAGGCTGGACGGCGGTGTTCATCGGGCCGAGCGGGGCGAGCTACCTCGATCTGACCAGCGGCGGCACGGGTTTCCTCAAGGATCTAGACGACGGTGGCTACGCCGCCGTGAGCGGCGGCCAGGTCTTCACCGGGCCCAACGACGAGCTGTACGTGGTGGGCGCGACGCGCTCCTCTGCCCCGAGCGACCGGGTGCTGCGTATCGACGCCGAGGGCGAGCTCTCGCTGATCCGCCTCGCGTCAGCTCGCCAGGGTGCCGCCGCCGCCTACCTCTCGGGCCGGGGCTTGATGGTGGTCGGTGGAAGTGCCAGCGCGACAGGCGCCGAACAGCTCAAGCCGGGCGCCGACGCCTTCGACACCTTGGATCTCCCACCGGACGCCACCTCAGGGGCGGCGCTGTTCGAGTCTTCCGCGGGGATCTTCCGCGTGGGTGGGGGGGAGAACGGCACCGCAGCACAAGCGGTTCGCCTGGATCTCGGCTGCTCGTCGTCGTGCACGCCGGAGACCGCTGGGCCAGCGCTTGACAGCGCGGCTCCCGTCCAGCTGCGCACGACGGAGAACGGCGACGTGCTGCTGCTGAGCGCAGACACTGAAGGCAACGCCCAGCTCTTGCGGCTCCAGGCAGCCGACGTTCCTCTGAGCTTCGAGCCACTCGCCGCGACCCAGCGGACCCCCGGCTTGCTCAGTGAGCTGCCCACGGGTCAGCTCGCATTGCTGGGTGGCAGCTCAGGGGGCGATCCAAGCCCGTTGCTCGAAGTCTACTTCCAGCGCTGAACCGGAGCCCCCTCAGGCGCTGCGGTGCGCTTGCTTGCTTTGACGCCTCCGGTCACCCGCGCCACGACAAGGCATGGAGTTTCAGAGCATCCGCTACGAGACCGAAGGTCGCGTCGCCACCCTCACCTTGCATCGCCCCGACCAGCTGAACGCCATCGATCAGCACATGCCGGGAGAGATCCGCCGCGCCGTTGAAGCGGCCAACGCCGACCCCGACGTGCACGTCATCGTGCTCACCGGAGCAGGCCGCGCGTTCTGCGCGGGCTACGACCTGATGGCCTACGCGCAGACCAAGGGCGAGAACGCGGGCGTCCAGTCGATGCCCTGGGACCCAACCGTCGACTTCAAGCTGATGTTCCAGAACACCCAGGACTTCAGCAGCCTGTGGCACAGCTACAAACCCACCATCGCCAAGGTGCGGGGCTACGCCGTGGCCGGAGGCAGCGACATCGCGCTGTGCTGCGACCTGCTGGTGATGGCTGACGACGCGAAGATCGGCTACCCACCCGCGCGCGTCTGGGGCTGCCCAACCACCGCGATGTGGGTCTATCGCCTGGGCGCGCAGCTCGCCAAGCGCATGCTGCTCACCGGCGATCTGATGGATGGCAAGGAAGCCGCCCGGGTGGGCCTAGCGGCAGAAGCGGTGCCCGAAGCCGAGCTAGATAGCCATGTACAAGCCCTGGCGGAACGCATGGCCGCTGTCCCACGGAACCAACTCTTGATGAACAAGCTGATGGTCAACCAAGCCTTCGAGAACATGGGCCTGCGCACGACGCAGATGTTCGCGACGCTCTTCGACGGGGTGGCGCGCCACTCCCCAGAGGGTCTGTGGTTCAAGCAGCGCGCCGAAGAGGTCGGCTTCAAGCAAGCCGTGAAGGAGCGCGACGGCGGGGAGCCGATCGCGCCCGGCGTGAGCAAGTGACTCCCACCTCCGCGAAAGCGGGAAACGTCGCCTCTCTCTCAGGGTTTGGGGGTGAGGCGCGCTAGCGCAGGCTCACGGCAAACCCGCGACCAAACACACTGGAGACCGCAGGTGCCGTCGCCACGGCGCCGGGCCAGACCACGCAGCCCTCGAGCACTCCCTGACCTTCGACCCGCGCGCCGGCTCCCACGATGGACCTCGAGAGCTCGACTCCCGGAGCCACTTCTGCGCCCTCCCCGACCCAGCTCGGCCGACCAGCAAGCCACTCAAGGTTTGCCGCAAGGTAACACTCCAAGTTACCGAGGTCGCTCCACGATCCAGCCAGCTCCAGGCTCTCGATGGCCCGCCCCTCCCTCAGCCACGACAGCGCCACATCGCCGACCAAGCAACCCTGCTGAGGTAGTCGATCGAGTATCTGCGCGGAAAGTGCCGCGATGCCTACGTAATCCGCCCCCTGCACTTCTTCGCCGAAGCTTTCGCCACGCAGGCGCACGACGTCGCGCCTCACCCCCAAACCCACGCTCCCTTCACCCTTGGCCCGCGGAGACACGAGCAAGGTGAACGGCGCGCTCAGCGCGAGCAATTCGCGCACCGGAGGCTCGCACCAGATGTCGCCGTTCCAGACCAGCGCGGGCGCCTCCAGGTGCTCCCGAGCGCCGGCCACGCCGCCCGCGGTCCCCCGAATCTCGGGCTCAGGTACCACATGAATTTTAGCCTGTAATTGTTCTGAAATATTATTGAATTTACCCATCAAGTGGTGCGTATTGATCACCACCTCGCTGACTCCCTCGTCCGCCAGGTGCTGGACGATGCGGCCGAGGAGCGAGCGGTCGCCCAGCGGGACGAGGGGCTTCGGCAGCTCCAGGGTCATCGGGCGCAGACGGGTGCCGAACCCGGCACACAGCACCATCACGCGGGCCAAGCGGCGCTCCTCATGGGGCTTGCTTAGCAAAGACCTCGAGCGAGCCACAGTTTTGAGCCGCCTCGCTCGGCCTCGGCACGCTGCAACAAACTCGGCCTGGGGCCGCAGGGCATGCTAGCCGCAGCTCTATGTCAGCCTCGAAGAGCTCGCGTCCGCGTATCCGGCCCTGGCGCACGGCCATCGCCTTCTTGCTCTCGAGTGCCGCCAGCTTCACCGCGTTCGCCACCGGAGGCTGCAGTACCGACGCCGTGGGCGTCACCACCTGCCGCGAGATCGAAGACACGCGCTGCGAGGCAGCGGCTCAGTGCGGTATCGAAGGCGCAGAAGACGTCGACGCCTGCAAGCGCTTCTATCGCGACCACTGCCTGCACGGTCTGGGCCTCGAGAGCGAGCCGCGAGGCAGCGACGTGCGTCGCTGCAAGGCGGTGATCAGCGGCGCGGGCGAGTGCGCGAAGCAAGGCATCACGGATCCCCGGCAGTGCGCGGCGCTTCAGGGCCAGCAGCTGGCCACGACCATCACCACGGTGTGTGATGTCGTCCTGCAACCCGAGGACACCACTGCCTGTCGCTTCCTCGTGCCCGACGAGGAGGACCTACCCGACGGCGGCACCGCAGGCGCCGGGGGTGGCGGAGCAGGCGGCGCAGCAGGTAGCTCCTCTGCCGGAGCCGGCAGCGGGGGGACCAGTGGAGGCAGCGGTGGAGCCCCTGGCAGCGGTGGAACCACCGGGGGCAGCGCCGGAGCCGCAGGTAGCGGAGCTTGACGGTGAGCGCATCGGGGCGGCTGCTCAGGCTCGGCTTGTGTGCGCTCTTGATCTTGCCGTACGGATGCAAGAAGCAACAGGGACCGCCGCCGAGCGAAGTGCTGGCCGAGACGCCCGAGGACGAGATCTTGCGAGTCGGCACCCGCTGGCAAGCGACGGATGAAGCGCGAGGCTTTCAGTCGCCGCCCAGCCCGATCAGCGTCTTCGATACGCGCGTCCAGAGCGTGCTGGTGTTCGAGCGGGGCCAAAAGTCGATCGTCGAGAGCCTGACCGCCAGCGAGGACTTCGAGCTGCGCGACGGCAGCCGAGTGCACTGCGAGGGCTCGGTCGAGCTGCACACCCGAGTGCTCTACGGCCGGCGCCAAGGAGAAGCAGCCATCCAGCTCGAGCGGCCGCGAGTCCGCATTCCCCGCCGCTGCAGCGGAGGCACGCCGCCCGACGCCGCGCTCAGCGTACCGCGCAGCGTCGCCCGCTTCGTGCTGCGGGAAGATCAGCTGATCGCGGTGGAGCCGCCGCTCGAGAAGCGAGTGTATCTGCCCATCCCGTGAGCACGGAGCTGCCCCATCGCGCAAAAAAGCCCGCGATTGTGCCGATCGCCCCCATTTTGGCAGGCCCCGGGGGCCAAAGTTCGAGGATGCACAGCGCGCCGAAGCGCTGTAAGAGGGCATCCGTGCAGAGATTCGTGACGCTTGCTTGCCTACTCGCCAGTGGATTGGCCGCTGGTGGATGCTTCGACACTGGGAGCTCCAGCGCTGGGACGTCCTCCCCGACACTCGTGGGAGTCGATCCCGCAGACTTCCTGGGCAACTTGCCCTGCGTCGACGCCGAGGGTGCCCCCCGCAGCTATGTGGTCACGCTGCACGGCGAGACCCCTCCAGGTGACGCCTCGGCCCCGGCAGAGTTCGACCACCCCAGCTCACCTCCCACCAGCTGCAACCGCATCGTGACGTTTGGCTTCGTCACGCCTGGGAACTTCTACACCGCAGACGTGGACGTCTACGAGACCGACAGCTTGACCCCCCTCGGCTCCGGCTCACGCATCATGCTGGACTCCAAGGGTAACCGCGTGGAAAAAAGCTGGAGCACCCAGTGCGGTGTAGCCCACGACGGCAACGGGGCGCGGCCCGCCATCAGCGTCTCCTATCGCACCGTCTACGTGAAGCCGTGTGACGCGCTGACGGATCTGCGCACCAGCAAGCCGAGCACCGGCGTCGACGTGGACCTCGTGGCCTTGCAAGGGGACAAGACCTGCAGCGACGGCGAAGCGCCTGGCGCAGAAGATGCCACGATCAGCGGTTTCCAGGTGAAGCTATTGCCGCAGGGAGACGTACGGGCGGCCAGCTGTGGCGGTGACATCGCGCCCTTTACGGATCTCACCCCCGGGACGCGGTACGACCTGGGTGTCCTCGCCCTGGGCAGCGACGGCACCAGCGTCGCCTACTCGACCACCTGCTCAGCGACCGCTGTTGAGAACGTGGTCATCAAGGCAGCTTGCGGTCCGCTATCTCCCGGCGGAAGTGGTTTTGGCGGCGCTGGAGGCGCTGGAGGCAGCGGTGGGACAGGAGGCTCCACCGGAGGCACCGGCGGGATGAGCGCGACCGGAGGCAGCGGCGGCTCCGCTGGAGCGGCGGGCATGAGCGCCGGCGGCACCGGCGGCTCCGGCGGCTCCACTGGGGGCACCGGGGGCTCTACCGGGGGCAGCGGCGGCATCGGGGGCTCTACGGGCGGCACCGGGGGCTCAGCGGGCATGAGCGCTGGAGGCACCAGCGGCGCCGCCGGCTCCGCCAACTGACGCGCGCTCCGGAACCGGGAGCCAAGCCTTGCCCCCTCCAAGCGGTCCAATCTGCGGACGCAGCTCGTCTGTGGCTGCATTCCGCGGCACGAGTTTGCGGTTTGGCACCAAGGAAGCTACGAGAAGCCTATGAGCCGCCCGAGTGGCGATGGGACACAAATCAGTGGTGGCCTGCAGATGCCGGGCAAGGCGCTCAAGGGCGTGTTGCTTGCGTTGCTCGCGGTCAATGTCGCCTTCGCGGTCGCGATCAACTACGGCGGCGCGAGCGCCGAGCTCTTCTACGCCCTGTGCGGCAACACCGAGAAGATCCTGCAAGGCCAGGTGTGGCGCCTCGTCACCGCCCCCTGGATGCACGAGCCGCGCGGCACCGTCAGCCACCTCTTGTTCGCGCTGCTCGGCCTGTTTTTCCTCACGCCGCAGCTCGAGTCGCAGTGGGGCAGCAAGCGCACGCTGCGCTTCTTGTTCTTCTCGGGACTCATCGCCTACGGCATCCAGGGGCTCCTGGAGCTAGCGCTGCCGAGCAGCCTCTCGGCGCGGCTGGTCCCGGGCTACTGGTACGGCGCCGCGCCGGTGATCGAAGCCGTCGCCGTGGCCTGGGCGCTGAGTTTCCGTGGGCAAACGGTGCGCCTGTTCTTCGTGCTCCCCGTCACGTCCAACATGTTGCTCGGCTTCGTGTTCGCCATGAGCGTGCTCAGAGTGCTCTGGCTGTCCGATGCGCCTGAAGGCTTACTCTCGCCCTTCGGCGGGATGTTCGCAGGCTGGCTGCTGGGAGGAGGGACTCCCTCCCCGATGCGCCGGCTGTGGCTGCGTTTCCGGCTGCGACAGCTGGACGCTCAGGTCGTGCGTGAGACCGCTGATCGCAAGAAGCGCGTGGCCAAATCCAGCTTCCGCGTGATCGAAGGCGGCCGCGACAAGGACGAAGACGACAAGGGCCCCGACGGGCGCTGGTTGAACTAGGAGGCGCGCAGCGCCTCAGCGCGCCTACGGAACGAGCGAAGCTTGAAGCCGGGGGCGCCCTGATCTACCAGGAGCCTCGATGTCGGGAGCCCAGTCCACGCCGCCTTCCGCACCGTCTGTCGACGGCCAGCGCCTGCTCCTCGACACCAGCGCTGCCGAGCGCGGGCTGCGCCGCATGGCCGGAGAGATCCTCGAGCGCTCGATCAACCACGACGACCCCTTGATGCTCGTGGGTATTCGTCGCGGGGGAGAGCCGGTGGCAAAGCGCCTCGCGCAGTGGATGGGTCGCCTGGAAAACGCCGAGCCGCCCCCCCTCGGAAGCGTGGACATCACGCTCTATCGAGACGACGCAGCGACGGCGCTGCCGAACCCACGCATCGGGCCAAGCCAGATCCCGGAGCGCCTCGAGGGGCGTCGAGTCATCCTGGTAGACGACGTCTGCTTCACTGGACGCACGGTGCGCGCCGCTATCGACGCGCTCATGGACTACGGCCGACCGAGGCGAATCGAGCTCGCCACCCTGGTCGACCGTTTTGGGCGGGAACTGCCCATCCAGCCTGACTACTGCGTGCGCCGCATCGAACTGCCCAGCGACGTGCGCGTGGACGTTCGAGAGACCGAACAAGGCCTCGAAGCGTGGCTGACCGAACCCTCTAGCAACTGAGCGAGACTTTTCGTGACTGACCTCCGCCTGCGACACCTGCTCTCGATAACGGAACTCGATCGGGCCAGCGCGGTGACAATCTTGGACAGCGCCGAGGCCTTCCACCAAGTCAGCAAGCGCCCGGTGAAGAAGGCTCCGACCCTGCGCGGCAAGACGGTGCTGAACCTGTTCTTCGAGAACTCGACGCGCACCCGCACGTCGTTCGAGCTCGCGGGCAAGCGCCTGAGCGCTGACGTCGTCAACATCTCCGCGTCCACGTCCAGCACCAAGAAGGGGGAGACGCTGCGCGACACGATGCAGACGCTCGACGCCATGCACCCCGACGTCGTGGTGATCCGCCACTCTGCGTCCGGTGCGGCCGAGTACCTCTCACGGAAGAGCAAGAGTTCGATCGTCAACGCGGGTGACGGCATGCACCAGCATCCGACTCAGGCGCTGCTCGACGCCTTCACGATGCGCCGCCACCTGGGCGGCCTCGACGGCAAGCAGGTCGCGATCTGCGGCGACATCCAGCACAGCCGTGTCGCGCGTTCCAACGCGCAGCTGCTGACGATGCTGGGCGCCAGCGTGCGCTTCGCAGCGCCTCGCACGATGTGGCCGGCTGTGCCCGAGGCGCTCGGCGTTCCCATCTTCGATCGCCTGGAGCCCGCGCTCGAGGGCGCCGACGTCGTGATGATGCTGCGCATCCAGCAAGAACGCCTGGGCACCGCCCTGTTCCCCACCACCCGCGAGTACTCGAGGCTCTGGGGCCTCAACATGGCGCGGCTCGGGCTGGCGAAGAAGGGCGCCCTGGTGATGCACCCCGGGCCCATGAACCGCGGCGTCGAGATCAACGACGACGTCGCCGAGTCAGAGCAGGCGGTGATCCTCGACCAGGTAGAGGCCGGCGTTGCCGTACGGATGGCCGTGCTCTACCTGTGCGCCAGCGAGCCCGGCAGCGACCCCAGCTAGGGCTGCCGCCGGGTTTGGGGGTGAGGCGCGCTGGTTACCCCACCACCACATCCACCTGAGCCACGTGCTCGATGGCGTGCCCCAAGAAGCCTTCGGCGACACCAGCGAAGCTCTTCGGCAGATCACTGACCAGCACCTCGAGCTGCCCATCTCCGGCTTCACCGGACCCGAGTTCGCGCTCTTCCAGCAGCTCACGCACCACACCCGCCGTGGCCTCGGCAGAGTCGACGACAGGCACCGAATGTCCAGCCAGCTCCGCGGCGACGCTCTCGATCAACGGCTTGAGCAGCGGATAGTGAGTGCAACCGAGCACTATCACTCCCACGTCAGCGTCGATCAGCGGCTGGACATAGCGCTGAACCGCCAGGCGCGGCACCTCACCCTCGAGCCAGCCTTCCTCCACCAGCGGCACCAGGAGCGGCGCCGCCTGGGCCACCACCTCGAAGCGCGTCGAGAGCCTACCCACGGCCCGCGGATAGGCCCCGGACGCCACCGTCCCGGCGGTGCCCAGCACCCCTATCCGTACGGCACCGCCAAGGCGCTCGGCCTGGCTCACAGCGGCGGAGGCACCCGGCTCCACCACGCCAATCACCGGCAGATCCAGCTCCGCGCGCAGCATCTCGACCGCTACGGCGCTCACCGTGTTGCAGGCGATCACGAGCGCCTTGATGTCTCGCTGGATGAGCAAGTTCGCGCAGCCGCGAGCGTAGCGCAGGACCGTCTCAGGCGAGCGTGTGCCGTAGGGCACGCGCGCCGTATCCCCGAGGTAAACGATATGTTCTTGTGGCAACAGGCGCCGCAGCGCGCGCACCACTGTCAGGCCCCCGAGGCCCGAGTCGAAGACGCCGAGCGCCGAGCTACGAGGCCGAGGCTTCGACTCGCTCACACGTCCTCGATGCGGATGAACCGGGGCGCGCCTTTCAGGAAATTGTGCCCGGCGATCTCCGCCATCGCCGCCTGTACCTGCCCTTCGGTGCAACCGTGGGTGATGATGAGCACCGGGACGGCGTCGCCCGACTCCGATGCCCGGCCCTCCTGCATCATCTGCTCGATGCTCACCCCATGGCGGCCGAGCGCCGTGCTGATCAGGCCCAGCACACCGGGTTCGTCACCTACGTCGAAGCGGAGGTAGTAGCGGGCGCGCACCTCGTCCAGCGGCATCAGCGGCCGCTCCTTCATCTGAATGCCGCGCGTCTGCAGCCCTGGCTCACCCTCGATCTTCGAGCGCGCGACGTCCACCAGATCTGCCACGACGCTCACCGCCGTTGGCATGTCCCCGGCCCCTCGCCCCACCAAGAGGCACGGCCCCAGCGCGCGGCCCTGGAGCAACGCGGCGTTGAGCACGCCGTCGATGTTCGCCAACACACTTCCGCGCGGTACCATTGCAGGGTGCACTCGCAGCTCGATGCGCGAACCGTGATCATAGCCAATCGCCAGGTGCTTGATGGTGTAGCCGAAGCGATCCGCGAAGCGGAAATCCAGCTGGTCGATGTGGCGGATCCCCTCGACCTTGACCTGCTCCACCGGCACCTTGGCGCCAAAGGCGAGCATGCTCATCACCACCAGCTTCTGCGCCGCGTCATGACCGTCCACGTCGAGGCTAGGGTCAGCCTCTGCGTAGCCCAGCCGCTGCGCATCCTTCAGCACGCCTTCGAAGCCGATCTGCTCGTCGCGCATGCGCGTCAGGATGTAGTTGCAGGTGCCGTTCAGGATGGCGTGGACGCTGAGCACCCAGTCGCTAGTCAGCGCCTCCCGCAGGGTGCGAATGATCGGGATACCACCGCCCACCGACGCCTCGAACGCGAGGTCCACCCCCTGCGCATTGGCCAGCTCCACCAGGCGCGGCCCGTGCTTTGCCAGCAGGTACTTGTTCGCCGTGACCACGCCTTTCCCCGAGGCAATAGCGCGCTCCACGTAGGTCTTGGCTGGTTCTTCACCGCCCATCACCTCGATCACGATATCGACGGCGTCTTCCGCCAGCACGACGTCGGGGTCGGTGGTGAGCCACTCCTTCTTGCAGCCCGGGACGCGATCTTTGTCGGCGTCGCGCACCAGCACGTGGCGGATCTCCAAGGGCGCGCCCACCCGGCTCGCCAGGTACTCCGCGTTCTCCTGAATCAGCTGAATCACGCCACCTCCGACGGTGCCACAACCCAACAGACCGATTCGAACTGGAAACTTGATGCGCTCAGCCACGATATCCTTCGCTTTCTGCTGGCGGGAGACTTGCCGCCCGCGGAGCAATTCGCAAGGCCTTCGGCGTAGATAGCGGCGCTACTCAGGCACGAATGTGGGCGGGACGCGCGAATTGGCGCCGCCGACCGAACAAACCGCTGCTCGCCGGGCGCGCGGCCTCCAGCCGGAGCAGAAACCGCCACGCTCAGGTGGGTGAGGAAGATAGCGTGGGCGCGCGGCCAGCCAGGCTCGGATCGGGCGTGATGAAGCTCTCGAGCCACTCGAGGCGGGGTCGCAGGCGATGCTTGATGCTGCGGCGAGGCGCCGAGCGCATCACGTTTTCCCATGTGCGAATTCGCGGCTTTCCGGCGTTGCCAGCCAGCAAGATCGGCATCCCCGTCACTGGGTCCGCCTCGTAGACGAAGAACGAGTGGTAGTGCATCTCGCCATCGCTACGCAGTCCGTGAATGGCGACGACGTCACCCGGCCGGTAGCGATCCCGATTGTCGTAGATGTGCTGGAAGAAGCGGTCGCGCACGATGAACGGTACCCGCTCCTCAGGCTCGAGATCGTAGACGTCGAACATCTCGGGATGCTCCCAGGCGAACTTCACGATCACCTCGACGCTGCGCCGGTTGTCGATGCCGAGCTGGTTGAAGTCGAGCAAGCCGCGGACCCGCTGACGGTCGTGCTTCTGCTCCGTCCACCAGGTGCCGCTGGCGCGCTCGAAGGTATCGGTGATGAAGTCGATGCACACCTGGGGCACGAGCGGCCGGCCTGCGTTGTCGAACACGCGGTAGCCATCTTCGTTGAAGGTGTAGCTGTCCCAACCGTGGTTGAACGCCCAGATCCAGGCCGGCCGCAGGTTGCCGTCCTGCTGCCCCTCTTCGGTGCGCGGCTCGTCGAAGGGCAGCGATTCCTCCACCATCTGCGCGATGGCGCGCTGCTGAACACGCACCAGGCTCGCACGACGCTTGAGCACTTGCTGGGTGCGCGCCAGCGCTGGCTCGTCGTTGCGGTCGACCTGCTCACACTCGAGCTTCAGCTTGCTCCCGACACGACTCAGCAAGCTGGGGACCCAGTGTTCGCCATAGCGCAAGTCCGCGACCATCGCGTCCTCGCTGATGTGTCGGACCCTCAGCTGCTCGAAGCCAAGCTGATACGCCAGATCGCGCACGTCGACGTGGAGCGGCTTGGCGAGGCCGGCCCTGGTCTCCGCGACGCGATCCAGGAGGAACAAGCGGGCGCGCTTCCCCTTTTCCACCCCGTCAGCGTAGACGTACCAGAAGGCACGCTCGGCTTTCACGACGTGGATCACGTCGCTGCCGCGCTGGATGAACAGCTCGGGTGACTTGAACAGGTGGTGCAGCTCCACCACGTTGACCATGGCGACCGCCAAATCCGGATCTTCGGCGTAGAAGTAGCCATCGCGCAGCAACAAGGCCCGGGCGATCTCGGGGCGGTTTTTTACCACACGGTAAAGTGAATGCAGCGCGAAGCCCTGGTTCGGACCAAGCTCGATGCGCTTGCGCAGCGTCTCCACCTCGGGGCTCACCCCCTCGCTGATCTTCGGCGCGCGCCAGAACAGGATGGGCTCCGACTTGGCGCGAGCCAGGATCCGAGGCCGCTTGGCCTCGAAGCCCTTCGCCCCTTCCAGCGCGGGCTCGAGCTCGGCGCGCTGGATGCGCGCCGCGCATTCCCTGGACGGTGACTCCTGCACCGCAGCGGGCTGCAGAGTGACGACAGGGAGCGGCGCTTCTTCGTGTTCGACTCGTGCGCGACAGCCGACGCTGGACGCTGCCCCCAGCCCCATCACCAGGGCCCATGCGACTCGCGCGCACAGGCGTGCGCTCCGTCGCTGGTTCGCTGGCTGGATTCTGGGCATGGTCACAGTCAAAGCACCCCGACCTACGGTTCTGGCCCGAAAGTCTTCCTGAGGTCGTCCCTAGAAAAGACGCCCAGGGTAGCCAGGGGCATTCCGCGACGCAAACCCAGACGCCGTGCAGACTCGGCTTCGGGCCAACTTCACCACGCTGCTGCCCATCACCGCCGGCATCCAGTTCGGCGCGACCTGCACGCCCAGCGGTCGAAGCACGCTGCAGCCCGAACGGGTGCAGCAGCCCGAACGGGTCGTCCACCGACCCATCGCGGGAACATCGAGACCGGATCTCTTGCTTCCGGGACCCGACGTCGCCAGCCCGCTGAGCTGCGTCGAAGGTTGGTCACGAGCCCGCCGCCGGCTGAGGTCGAGCTTGGGGTGAGGAGAGCCGTCCCCTAACCCAGCCCTGCCGTGGTCCCGCTGACTGGGGATCTAGCTCCATTTCCCCAGAGATATTCGCCAGGCTCGCCCGAGCGCATCGCGGGCCTCCGCCCGGATCTGGGCGTCCAGCTTCTGGCCCCCGCTCGCCGCCGTCACTTGAACGACTGGACGTAGAACTGCATCATCGTGGCCTTGCGAAACGGGCTCGGGCGTGTGGAGTGCGTCGGCATCAGGAACACATTCACGGCGCGCTGATCCTTGTAAAAGGTCAGCGTCCGGCTCTCCTTCTCCTGCTTCGTGTCGCCCTCCTTGTAGCCAGCGCCGACGAAGGACTCCCGCAGGCTCAACTCCTGCTTCAGCCGGGTGTCCGCGCCCCCCCAGTAGCCCAGTTCGAGCGTGTTGTCGTTGGCGAAGCAAAGCGTGCCCTTGCTCGTATCGATGGGCAGCGTGTATTTGAAGTCCGCTCGGGCACCTCCGCGGTGCTTGCACGGTTCCCCGCCGCCACAAGCCGACACCAAGAGCGAGAGACTCAACACCGAAACGACACGGAGCGAGCCTGAGCGTAGCCGTTGTTGCATGACCGACGCGATAACCCGCAGCGCCCGGCCTCGCAAGACCTCGGGGCAAAAACGCGAGCTTAAGGTTTCCTCGTGGCAATACTGGCACGCGCTGTCAAGGCTAGCCCAGATTCACTCGGCAGTTGCCCCTTGACAATTGATAAGCCTACGCTTATCAATTGGAGCGTGAGCGCACGACTGGAGCAGGTCTTCAAGGCCCTCGCGGACCCCACGCGACGAGCCATCTTCGAACGCGTGGCACGGGGCGAAGTGCCTGTAAAAGACCTGAAAGCACACTTCGAGATCTCCCAACCCGCCGTCAGCCAGCACCTCGCTGCACTGCTGGACGCCGGGCTCGTCGCGCGGCGTCGGGCAGGCCGGCTCACTCA
>JAUILJ010000861.1 GCA_030433055.1 Polyangia bacterium | reverse complement strand
AGTCGTCGCCGAAGCTTTCTATTCGTGGAACCACCGGAAGACCTCGCGCCCACCCGCGGATCCAGCCCTCCAAGTATACTGCCTTGGGCATCTGTTCCGCCCCGTGTCCACCAACGTCAAGCGCGACGACCAGCACGGCGTCCCGCGGAAGCGGTACCATGACGAAGGCGTCGCCTGAAGCCAGCGGGCGTTGCCAGCGTCGAGTGTGCACCATGAACGAGACAGGGCTGGGGAAGGGCGGTCGCCAGGTCCTCAACTGGGTCGGGTTGGGGATGTCTTCTAGGGCGCGCTCCTGCTGCGACACGTTGGCCAGAAGGGCGCGTTGAACAGCCCTTGGTGTCCTGATCTCTCCGCGTTCCACTCGCGAGACCGTCGTCTGGGACACGCCGGCCCGCTCCGCCAGCTGCTTCTGGGTCCAGCCGCGTTCGCGGCGGCGCCTTCGAACCTCAGCGGGATCCATCTGAATAGTGTAATATTCTCGTCCACCACAGGTCAAGCATTCAGCGAATATATACTCTTTAAATGAACGAAATTGCTCAAGACTAACGAATATTCTGTTCCCAGACCCATCGGAGAGGGCCCCTCCTCTGGGGCCGACCAGTTCGAGGACTCAAAGCTTCACCAGGCGTCGGTGATTCCTTGCTCCTCGGCTCGGGAGTGTCGACCGGTGCCCGGACGCCATCGCTGCGGCTCAGCCCTCACCTTTCTAGCGACTCGCATGAGTTCGCTCAGCGTCGATGGATGCCTACCCTCCGTCAGCTCCAGCGCCCCCGCGATTCGGGCCATCTGGGCGACCTCGGTCGGGCCGAACGTGTTTGAAGCCACAACGGAGGGCATCATGCCGCCTTCGTCGACGAGGCCCCACGTGTCGCGGTCGCGTTCGAGCGGCGTGCCGCGGAGTAGCATCAGTGGGAAGGCTTTGATGACGGGGACGCGTCGTTCAAGACACCAGCTGACCGTCTCGAGGAAGGACTCGAGTGTTTGTTCCGGGAGTCCGTAGATGAGGGAAACCTCGTGCCGGATCCCGCGTGCGCGTACTTCGTAGAGGGTAGCGTCGACGAGGTCGATCTTGTTGCGACGCTGTACCGCTCTTCCCTCAGCTTCGTGGACGGTCTGGAGACCGAACTCGAGGCAAACATTCAATCGACCTGCCACGTCCAGGAAGCCCGCGTTTATCTTTTCCGCCCGGCATTGCAACGAGAGGTTGCCGCTATAGCGATGTCGAACGAAGTGCTCCAACACCGGCACGCTCAGCGTGCCCAGGTTGAAGATCGGATCGAGTACAGCGATGTCCCTCACCCCCGAACTACAGAACAGAGCGATCTCGTTGAACACACGTTGATCACGCAGGCTGCGGCGCAGCTGAGAGAGACGTTGCACGGTGCGGTGTTGGCAGAACGTGCAACGGTATGGGCATCCGCGTTGGGTCTCCCAGCGGATGAAGCGTTGTCCGCGTAGTGGGATCGCTCCCGTGAGCCATGGCGATGGCAGTTCCGCGAGATCGACCTCCGACTGTTCAGCGCGGTCGTCGTCGCCGACGCGAAGCACTCCCTTCATCTCTGCGTTGGGGTGAAGGGCGAGCGCAACGATCGCGAGTTCGCCAAACCCGCGAACGAAGACGTCAGCGCCAGGGTAGAGTTCAGCTACGCCGCCTGGTGCGTAGCTGATCTGCGGGCCTCCGAGGACGATCTGACCACGGAAGCCATCGCCTCGAAGTTTGCGGATCAGCTCCTGAACCACATCCTCGGACCACACGTAGACTCCGATTCCGATCGTGATGTCATCGCTTGCGCCTCGTCCGATCACTAGGCGAATCGCCCGGAGGGCCTCCTGTGCGGGGTCCTGTGAGTGGTTCCGAGCAACGACTACCGAGTGCACCTCGTTGACTCCCGCGTGCTTGAGAGAGGCCAAGAGCGAGCCGTGCGCGAGCGGGATGCGCGGGTCCTTCGCTCGCGTCCAGTGAAACTCAACCAAGACGACCCGGCGGCTCATCGGGCACCTCCGGGCGGGGCAGGGAAGATCTCAGCGAGCGCGTCCAGCGCTTCCTTCAAGAACTTCAAGCCAAGGTCCGGGTTTCCTTTTGCCGCACGGATTTTTCTGATCCGTGACTGCTGTTTGAAAAGCTTGGGGAGATGGGCCGCCGCGTCGGCGTGCCGCTGAGCCAGCAAGTCCGCCAGATGCTTTGCATTCGAGGGCGCAAGAATAACGAGTACATCAGCAACCGCTCGCCGCTTCTCAAGAGGGACTCGGGACTCAACAAGGAGCTCGATGCAACGGGCAAGAAGCGACGACGCGCGCTCTCGGTAGAACCTTTTGTCAGCTGCGGTAAGACCCGCTAGCGACTTGGGTTCGGGGAGGAAGTCCGTAGGACGCTCGCTAAGACCGAGGAAACTCGCGACTTGCTCGGCTTGACCCTGGGCGATGCAAACCGCGAAACAGAAGGCAACGAATCGAACTCGCTCCCCGCGTTCAGGCGCTTCCAACTTTGTCTCGCCATCGACCCTTACATTTCCGAACGACGGGTGGCCGAATATCGGTGGCGTCAGCGGCGTGTCTTCCTGGGCACCGACATGTTGGTTCAGCCAGACGAGGTACTTGTCGTAGTCCCATGAGTAGAAGCCAAGCGCCGCACGGGCCTCCTCTTGCGCCACCCAAGCAGAAAGGCCCTGAACGCTCCCGCCCTGATAACAGACCGCACCCAGCCCATCCGGCTCGGGCATCTGCATCACATGGGGCAAGGGCCAGCCTTCTATCGCGAAGGCCGACGACTCTGAGAAGGCGCCGGGACTGAAGTCATTGGCCCAAACCAGTTCCCCATTCTCGCTGAGTACAAGGTCCCCGCGCGAAGGCTGGAAAGGGTCGCCTTCATCCCACTCGCGGACACGCCACGCTCCAGCAGGTTCGAGCTCGTCACGCGTAAGGCCAGTTGGGCGGCGACGGATATCGATGATGTGGCTGCGCTCGCGCAACTCGCCAAGCACTCGCACGGCATCAAGTGATTCTGAACCATCGAGTTCAACCGACAGCAACGTGCACGCCTCAAGACTCTCGACGACGGTCGCAACGACGGCAAGGGGCGCGATCACCGCACCCACCCCTGACTTCAGGCTCCGCAGGAGCGCGACGCACACGGGAATGGCCGATTCGTGCGCGATACGCACGCGAACAATGGGCCACCACTCCTCAGCGATGGCTTTGACTTGTTCGACGACCGCCGCAGGAAGTGGACGGCCTGAATCGAGTCGGATCGGGATACAGCTAAGGGGACCGAACATGGGATGCTCCTCGGTAAACGCAGATCGGCCCGCAATTGAGTCGATCGAGCGTCGGGGAGCGGCTGACAGTTGCCTGTCGCGAGGAGCTTCCGCCGACTGTGAGAAGAAACTGACTCACGACGGGTCAACCGTCAAGCGCCATGTGAACGCGTTACGCTACGTCGCCTGACCTAGTCCCGCGCAACCACCCGGAATCCATTCGCAAGATGTTCACCTCAGAGTCCCATCCAATTCGCGTCGACTTCATCGAGCCTGAACACCACGGCTTGCCTGGGCGCCTTGGCCTGACAATTGCTCCGGGCAAGAAGGACGACCGCTGGCATCGCGACTTGGAGACGGATCTCAGTCGTCTCCGCGAGGAATACAACACTGGCTTGCTCGTCTCGCTCATGGAAGGGCACGAGTACGAGGCGCTACGGATTGAAGAGCTGCTCGAGCGCGCCGTGCAGCACGGCATCGACGTTGTGCGATTCCCCATCCGCGATGTGTCGGTGCCACCCGCGGACGCGATGCCGAGGTGC
>JAUILJ010000860.1 GCA_030433055.1 Polyangia bacterium | reverse complement strand
CCAAGCCGGAGACGATTCAGGAGTTGACGAAGGCGTCGGGGGCGGCTTTAGGGGTCGCTTATGACGGGGATGCGGACCGGGCGGTGTTTTCGGATTCGGAAGGCCGGTTGATCAATGGCGATCGGGCGATGGCGATCTGGAGCGGGGTCGACTTCAAGGGGTGTGATCTCTCCGGGCTGGAGTGTCAGCGCTGCCAGTTTGCTCAGTCCGACTTCACGAGCGCGATCCTCAGCGGAGCGACCTTCCGAGGCGGCGCAGGCTTTCACACGGCCCGGCTCGACGGCGCGAACCTCGACGACGCAACGATGCACGGCCTGCAGCTGGTGGACGCGAGCCTCGTGGGCGCCAGCGCTCGCAGCTTGAACGCGCCGAGCGGCCTGTTCGTTGGCGCCGATTTGAGCCGCGCAGATCTGAGCAACGCCAACCTCGAGTACTCGGTGTTTCAGGACACGACCTGCGTCGAGGCGCGCTTCGAAGACGCAAACCTCAGCCATGCGGATTTCTCCCGCGCTGATCTGCGGCACGCGTCGCTCGCTGGCGCCTCGCTGTTTCGCACCCGGCTCCACGCCGTGGTCGAGGAATCCACCAAGTGGGGCAATCGCGCGCTGAGCCTGGGCGACGATCCCGCACTGCTGCGCGCGGAGCGCTGGAAGCCAACCTACTGATGCTCCCGAACCTGGCGTGGTAAAACGCCGACTCGTACTCCGAGGTGCTCAATGTTCGCGAACTGTTCCATGGGCGGGATCTCCTTCGCCTTCCCCGACGTCTGCAAGACCCCCTCCAACACCGGGACGATCACGCTCACGTACCCGAACATCGCGAGTCAGATGTTGGCGACTCCGATGGTCCCCAACATCTTCCTCCAGTGCGGGATGGCGCACAACCTGACCAGCTCGCCCTCGGTGACCACGGGGGACTCCGCTGGCATCATCGGGGGAACCACCTCCAGCTCGGTGATGAGCTCCGCGCGGCATACCCGCGGCTCGAGCAAGGTGTTCTTTGGTGGGGGCGTGGCGACCCGCTTGAGCGACTCCACCCAGCAGAACTCGACCAACGCAAACGGGACGACGCTCACCCCCGGTCAGATCAAAGTGCTGATCCTCTCGTAGCGCGTCACCCGAGTTCAATTCCGCAGGAAAACGCCCGCTTCTAGAGGAACAACCCGATGCCGTCCGCCCTTCGAGAGCGCCCCGCCTGGGCCGCGCTGAACGCTCACCACACACGGATCGCTCCCCTGCAGCTGCGGGAGCTCTTCGCGCAGGATCCGAAGCGCGGCGAGCGGCTCACGCTGGAAGCAGCGGGCGTGTTCCTCGACTACTCGAAGAACCGCATCACCGACGAGACGCTGAAGCTGCTGGTGCAACTGGCAGAGGAGTCTGGCCTGCGGGAGCGCATCGACGCGATGTTCCGCGGGGATAAAATCAACGTCACCGAGAATCGCGCGGTGCTCCACGTCGCGCTGCGCGCGCCGCGCGGCGCCTGCATCGAAGTGGACGGTGAGAACGTGGTGCCCGAAGTGCACGCGGTGCTCGACAAGATGACGGACTTCGCCAACCGCGTGCGCAGCGGGGAGTGGAAGGGGCACAGCGGCGAGCGCGTGCGGAACATCGTGAACATCGGCATCGGCGGCTCTGACCTGGGCCCGGTGATGGCTTACGAAGCCCTGAGGCACTACGCAGACCGCGAGCTGACGTTCCGCTTCGTCTCCAACGTGGACGGCACCGACTTCGCCGAAGCCACCCGGGACCTGGACCCCAAGGAGACGTTGTTCATCATCTCCTCGAAGACCTTCACCACCCTCGAGACCATGACCAACGCGACTACCGCGCGAAGTTGGTTGGTCGCCGGTCTTGGGGGTGAGGAGAGCGCCGTCGCCAGGCATTTCGTCGCCGTCTCGACCAACGCGGAGAAGGTGTCCGCGTTCGGCATCGACACGGCGAACATGTTCGGCTTCTGGGACTGGGTCGGTGGCCGCTATTCCCTGGACTCAGCGATTGGCCTCTCCACCATGCTCGCCATTGGCCCAGACGGGTTCCAGGAGCTGCTCCGCGGCTTCCACGAGCTGGACGAACATTTCCGCACGGCTCCATTCTCAGAGAACCTGCCAGTGCTCAAGGCGTTGCTGTCAATCTGGTACAACGACTTCTTCGACGCGCACTCCGTCGCCATACTGCCCTACGATCAGTACCTGAAGCGCTTCCCAGCCTACCTCCAGCAACTCACGATGGAGAGCAACGGCAAGCACGTGACGCTGGATGGCTCCCCCGTCGACGTGGACACCAGCCCCATCTACTGGGGTGAACCGGGCACCAACGGGCAACACTCGTTCTATCAGCTGCTCCACCAGGGCACGCGCCTGGTGCCAGCTGACTTCATCGCCTTCGCGCAGAGCTTGAATCCGCATGGATGCGCTCCTGCAGGCTGCACACACCACGATCTGTTGATGTCCAACGTCTTCGCTCAAGCGGAGGCGCTCGCCTTCGGCAAGACCCTCGATGAGGTGAAGGCGGAGGGCACGTCGGGCGAGCTCGCGCCCCACCGTGAGTTTGACGGCAACCGCCCCTCCAACGTCTTGCTGTTGGACAAACTCACCCCCGCAAACCTTGGCAAGCTAGTTGCCCTCTACGAGCACGACGTCTTCACCCAGGGCGTGATCTGGGGCATCGACTCCTTCGACCAGTGGGGAGTCGAGCTCGGCAAGGTGCTCGCTCAACGCATCATCCCCGAGCTCACGAGCGAAGAGGAGCCCGCGTTGAACCACGATACGTCGACCAACGCGTTGATTCGCCGCTATCGGCAGATGAAGCGCTGAGTCGCGCGACGACGATAGACCCATTCGTCTCGAGCGGAGATACTCTCCAGCCCATGAACCCCCACGGAGCTGCCATCACCCTGTGCATCGCAGCGGCGGCCGGGGTGTTCTTGATCGCTCTCGCCTCTCGTCTGCGCCTGCCGTCCATCACCTTGCTCTTGGTGGGAGGGATCCTGCTTGGCCCCGAGGTGCTCGGCGTGATCCATCCGCACACCCTGGGCGACGGGTTGGAGACCGTGGTCACCCTCGCGGTCGCCGTCGTGCTCTTCGAAGGCGGGCTCACCCTGGACATCTCCGGTTTCCGCAGAGAATCTGGAGTGATCATCCGCTTGCTCACGCTCGGCGTGCTGGTCACCTGGGCCGGCACCTCCCTGGCGTTGATGCTCGCCATGCCATCGCTGAAGCTGGAGGTGGCCGTGATCGCTGGTAGCCTCGTGATCGTCACCGGGCCGACCGTGGTCTCACCGCTGTTGCGGCGCATTCGCGTACAGCCGCGGATCCATCACGTACTCTACTGGGAAGGCGTGATGGTGGACGCCGTCGGTGTCTTCCTCTCCGTGCTGTGCTTCGAGTGGATCGCGGCGGGCTCGGACACCTCCGCGTTGATCCCTCTGGGTCGCTTCGCGTCGCGCTTCGTCGTGGGCGTCGGGGTCGGCTTCGGGATGGGTCTGATTTTGAGCGGCGCGCTGAATCGCCGCTGGATTGCGCCAGACCACATCAACATCGTCGTGCTGGCCAGCGCGTTGCTCGCGCTCGGCATAGCCAACACCATCCTGGTCGAGTCGGGGATCCTGGCGGTGATCGTCGCCGGCCTGACGGTCAGCTTGCGCAGCCGGGGAGAGCTGAAGGCGCTCAAGCGCTTCAAGCTCGAGCTGACCGAGGTCGGCATCGGGCTGTTGTTCGTCCTGTTGGCTGCCAAGCTCGATCTCAGCGCCTTTCCCCGCGCAGGAGCGGGGCTCTTGCTGGTCCTGGCCGCCGTGCTGTTCG
>JAUILJ010000022.1 GCA_030433055.1 Polyangia bacterium | reverse complement strand
TGCACTCCTACGCCACGATCCTCGAGAACGTGGTGATGGACGAGTGGACTCGAGAGCTCGATCTCGACTCCGCCGATCTCACCGAGAACACCCGCGCCGCATACATGCTCGGTCGCATTCGCAACGCCTCCGCGAGCGGCGTCGCCGATGGGCACCCCAAGAACGTGATCATGCTGACGGCTGACGCCTACGGCGTGTTGCCGCCCATCGCGCGCCTCACCCCCGCCCAGGCCATGTACCACTTCATCTCCGGCTACACCGCGAAGGTGGCGGGCACGGAGCGCGGCGTGACCGAGCCTCAGGCGACGTTCAGCGCGTGCTTCGGTGGGCCCTTCCTCCCCATGCACCCCACGGTCTACGCGAAGATGCTCGGAGAGAAGCTCGAGAAGAGCGGCGCCGCCGTGTGGCTGGTCAACACCGGGTGGACCGGTGGCCCCTATGGAACCGGGAAGCGCATGAGCATCGCCCACACCCGCGCGATGGTCAGTGCCGCCCTCGAAGGCAAGCTCAAGGACGTCAAGACCACCCCGGATCCGGTGTTCGGCGTTGGGATCCCGGAGTCGGTGCCCGGCGTGCCGGCCGAGGTGCTCCAGCCGCGCAACACCTGGGCAGACAAGGCGGCGTACGACGCGAAGGCCAAGCACCTTGCAGGCCTGTTCCAGGAGAATTTCAAGAAGTTCGCCGACCAGGCCACGGACGAGGTCAAGGCAGCGGGCCCCAAGGCCTGAACCCTTTTCTGAATCCACGAGGAAACGGCGCCGAGAGGCGCCGTTCCTGTATGTACTCGACGGACTGTCTGGTTCAGAACACGGCAGCGGCGCTGAGAGCTATCAGCTGGGAGTACTCGAGGCGTGGCAGGCCGCCCAAGGTCACGCGTTGGCCGTCCTGGGTCACACCCCGGCTGTCCTCGTAGATGTTGCCGGTCACCTTGCTGTGCAGCGAGAACGTGTAGAGGGCGCCCAGCGTCATCCAGCCGTCGAGCAGGTCGTAGTTCAGGCCGATTCCGAGCGGATACTCGATGAACACTCCGGCCTTGCTCGCCGAGAGGTGGAAGCCGTCGTCGCCGTTGATGTGCTCCACGCGCAGCTTGCCCCAGCCGACGCCCAACACACCGAACGCTCGCAGATCGCCAGAACGCCATGTCGGCTCGAGCGTGAAGCGCAGCGAAAAGCTGGACACGTCGTCGTAGCTCCCACCCTCGACTCCGTCGATCAGCGGCTTGCCATCCACGGTGTGCGTCGAGTTCTGGTAGGCCACACGCGCGCTCAGGAAGCTCCAAAGCTGCGTCTTGAGGTAGCCACCCCAGGCGAGGGCCGGTGAATAGCTGAGCCGATCGCTGTCGCCGCTCCACAGGCTGACCCCGACCAGAGGTCCGAACTCCAGCGTCTTGATACGCTCTAGCGGTGGCGACTCGGGGACGCTGCCCGGCGCCTGGTCCTGGGGATGAGGTTCAGGCGGTTCCTTGCCGCTTCCCACGATCCGCAGATCTTCGTCTAGCTCCTCGACGGAACGCTGCTTTTTTGCCTGCGGAAAGTCATCGTCGTCGTCGTCGTCGTCGTCGTCGTCGTCAGCCGCCGATTTGTCGGGGCTCGCGTCGGTGTCCGCGTCGCCCTCGTCGTCTCCTTCGTCCGCCTGCTTCGGCTCCGCATCCGCCTGCTCAGCCTTTTTTGGGGGTGAGGGCGCGCTGGCGTCCGCGGGAGACGGTGGCTTGGGGTTGGGTTGCGCTGTGGCGGGGAGCGCCTCACCCCAAAAAAAACCGAGGACCGAAACGAACGCGACAGCAGGCCCCAGGCGGCGCGGGGTGCAGCTCCCACATCCTCTGTCGAGCAGGTTGCCGCGGGGAAATACATGCTGCCTGGCAGCCCGATCTGCGACGTTGACGCGAGGCATATCAGTCACGCCCGCAGCGTTGCTCCTACGGCGCGCTCGGCCTGCTGAACCGCTCGGGCGTGAGCCTTGTCCACTTCCTTGTCGGTGAGTGTCCGCGCGTTGTCCGGGTCGAGGGCCGCCTTGGGATCTCGGTAGACCACACGGAAGGCGAGCGACCGGTGACCCGCGGGAAGATCGCCGCCGACGAAGCTGTCGAAGAGCTCCACGGACTCGCACAGCTCGCCCGCGGCTTCGCTGATCAGCGAGCGAAGCTGGCCGGCTCGTACGTCGGTGCCTACGACCAACGCCACGTCCCGTGTGACTGCGGGGAGACGCGGGATGGGCCTGAACTTCGGCCGCTGCGCACCGAGCTCTTCGAGGGCGACGACATCGAGTTCGATCACCTGAGCGTCCCCGTCGAGGTCCAGCGCGTCCACCACGTCGGGGTGAAGGGGGCCGATGCGCCCGATGCGCTGCCCATCGACCAGCAGGTACCCGGCTCCGCGCGGATGCAGGTGCCGAGTGTCGTCTTGACCGGCCGCCGCTTCGACCAGCGCCTGGCGGTTGAGCAGGCGCTCCACCAGCTCTACCGCGGTGCCCTTCGCGTCGAACACGTCGTGCCGCTGGGGCTTGCCGGTGAGGTACTGCGGGCGCGGGCCGGCGAGGACCGCGGCGAAGCTGCTGCGTTCTTCGGGGAGCTGGCCCAGATCCTCGGAGCCGAGAGGGCGAATACGCTGGCGAGTCTCACCTTGCGCTGCGGGCTGCGGCGCGAGGAACAGCGGGCCAACGCTGAACAGTCGCAAGCTCTGCTCGCCACGTCGCCGGGCGCGCCGTAGCGCCTCGAGCAGGCCGGGGAGTAAGCTCGTGCGCAGCACGCTGCGCTCCTCGGTGAGGGGATTCAGCAGGCGCACGGCAGGCTTGGGAGCCCGGAGCACATCGAGCTCTCGCTCTGACACGAACGCGTAGGTCACCGCCTCCGACAGTCCGACGCTGGCGGCGATGGAGCTGAGCTTGCCCTCGAGACCGGGGTCCCGCGGCCGCTGCGGGGCGATGGCCGGTAGTTCCGTGGGGATAGCGTCCAGGCCGGTGACGCGGGCCACCTCTTCGATCAAGTCCACCTCGCGCCCGATGTCTGGGCGGTGTGCAGCACCTTGCACCTGCGCCTGGCTCGCGTCGGCTTCGACCACCTCGAGGCCCAGGCGCCGAAGCGTCTCGAGGGAGTGGTTGAAGTCAAGGTCGATGCCCAGAAGCGCGGTCTGGCGTGCGTGGCGCAGCGTGATCCGAGGCAGATCTGGGAGCGTGCCCTTGGCGTGGATGGCGCCAGGCACCGCGCTGCCTTCCGCGAGTTCACACAGCAGGGATGCCGCGCGATCCAGCACGCGCTCGACCTGGCTGTAGTCGACCCCGCGCTCGAAGCGGTAGCTCGACTCGGTGGAGAGCCCGTGTCGCCGGCTCGTGCGTCGGACACCGCTCGGCACGAAGTACGCGCACTCGAGGAGCACGTCCCGAGTATCCGTACGGATTTCCGTGTTTTCGCCCCCCATGACGCCCGCGAGGGCTACTGGTCCCTCCGCGTCGCAGATCACCAGGTCGTCGCTCACGAGCTTGCGATCGACGCCGTCCAGGGTGCGGAACGGCTCGTCATCGACGGCTCGGCGTATCACCACCTGGTTGCCACGCAGGAGCTTCATGTCGAAGGCGTGCATGGGCTGCCCGAACTCCATCAAGAGCAAGTTCGTCACGTCGACGACGTTCGAGATGGGACGGATCCCCAGGGCATGCAGCCGCCACTGAAGCCAGAGCGGGCTCGGCCCGATCTTCACGCCCAGCACCGCCCGCGCGCCGTAGTGCGGGCAGCGCTCGGTGTCCTGGTTGTCGATGCGCACTAGCCCAGCGAGATCCTGATTGACGCTGCGCTCCGGCGCGCTCTCGGGCAGCTTCCACTCCAGGTCGAACAGCGCCGCTGCCTCTCGAGCGACGCCAACGTGCCCCAGCGCGTCCGGGCGGTTTGGTGTGATCGATACCTCGAGGATCCAGTCCTGGCACTCGGGTAGGGCCTGGGGCAGGGCGGTGCCTGGCGCGAGCCCGGGGGGCAGGATCAGGATGCCTTCCGACTCCTCCGCGAGCCCCAGCTCCTTCTCGCTGCACAGCATGCCCTCGCTGACCACCCCTCCAATGGGGCGGGGCTCGAGCGTCATGTTGACCGCCGGTAGATGCGTGCCGATCCCGGCGAGGACCACCAGACCTCCTGGATCCGGAACATTGCTCGCGCCGCACACCACGGTCTGCTCGCCATCCCCAACGGAGACCGTGACGAGCCGCAGTTTATCGCGGGAGGGATGAGGTTCGATGCGTCGCACTTCGGCGACCCGCACCGCCTCCAGCCCAGCACCGATGCGCTCGATACCGTCCAGCTCGAGGCCTGAGGCGGTCAGTCGTTCACCCAGCTCTTCGGCCGAGGCCTGGAGACCGGGAACCAGCTGCTGAAGCCAGCGTAGGGAGATCCGCATGAGGCGGGCCATTTAGCATGGCTGTTTGGCTGTGGGAGGAAACAGCCCGCGCGGCCGGAGACCGCGGGGGCCGGCGCCGCTGAAGCGCGCGGATCGCCCCCCGCTCGTGCAGGAAGTTCCGTTGCAGTTTCGCCAGAATGGCACCTCTCTCGGCGGGTGGCGGGAATACCCGGCAAAGTCATGGGTTTTGGCGGCTGGCGGGAGTAAGCCCCTCACGCTTACCGCCAAGTTGACAGCAGTGAAGCCACCGCTAGGATGCCGCCGCCTCGATGCCGGCCCCGGGCCAGCCCTGGGGTTGGGCGTCGCCGCGAGTTCGCGGCGTCCCAGCGGCCGAAAGATTCAAGGCGCGCGCCACGCGCCCAACAACAAACACCCGAGTCGAGTCAGGCGCTAGGCCACTCGACTGGGCACAGGAGGTCGGATGGCAACCGACGTGATGATCGAAGCCAACTCGCTGGGTAAGCGGTTTGGCTCAGTCAAAGCTCTAGACAAGATTAGCTTCGAAGTTCGCAAAGGCGAGGTGGTCGGTTTTCTGGGCCCGAACGGCGCCGGCAAATCGACCACGATGCGCATCCTGACGTGCTTCATCGCGCCCAGCAGTGGGTCGGCGAAGGTGCACGGGATTGACGTGTTCGAGGACCCGCTCGCCGTGCGCGAGAAGATCGGGTACCTGCCCCAGCGTGCTCCCCTCTACACGGACATGACCGTGTGGGAGTACCTGGAGTTTACCTCGCGGATCCGCGGCATCGACTCTGGCAGCTTCACCAACCGCCTGAAGAAGGTGGTCGAGGTGTGCGGCCTCGCCCAGGTGCTGGGTAAGGACATCGGCACGCTGTCCCACGGCTATCGTCAGCGCGTAGGCCTCGGCCAGGCGCTGATTCATGACCCGCCGATCCTGATCTTGGACGAGCCCACCGCGGATCTCGACCCCAACGAGAAGGCGGAGCTGCTCAAGTACATCAAGCGCATCGGCAAGGACCGGACGATTCTCCTGAGCACCCACAACCTGTCCGAGGTGGAGGAAGCCTGTGCTCGCGCGATCATCGTGAGCAAGGGCCGCGTGGTGGCAGACGGCGTCCTGGACGACATTCGCGCGCGCCAGGGACGGCTGCGTTACACGGTGACCATCGACGAGCAGAACGCGATCAAGGGCAGCGCGCCCAAGGTAGAAGAAGTCGCCGCGGCGTTCAGCGCACTCAAGGACGCCAAGAGCGTGCGTGAGCTCCCGACCGATGAGAAGGCCCACAAGTTCGAGGTCGTGAGCCCCGAGAGCGTGGACCTGCGTGGAGAGCTGTTCCGCGTGGCCTTCGACAAGGGCTGGATGCTGCTCGAGCTGCGGCGTGATGCGCAGAGCCTCGACGCCGTGTTCCGCGACCTGACGAAGGGCGACGAGGCCAAGGATCGCGGCCGCAAGGTGGATGACGCCGTCGACGAGGAGTTCGGCTACGACGACGACGAGGATGACGAGGACTTGGATGACGAGGAAGAGGACGACAGCGAAGAGTCCGCCTCGGACGAGTCTGACGACGACGAAGCCGAAGAGTCGGACGACGACGAAGACGAAGACGACGAAGAGTCGGACGACGACGACGATGAGGAGGACAACAAATAATGTCGCCCCTGGTCACCATTGCGCGGCGTGAGTTCCGTTCCTACTGGGACTCCCCGCTTGCTTACGTTGTGATCTGCCTGGGCTTTTTGGCTCTTGGAGTGGTGTTCTTCACCAACGTCCTAGACCAAGGCTTCTGGCAGGTCGATCGCGCCACCCTGCAGAGCATGTTCGAGTTCGCTCCGCTGGGGCTCATCTTCCTGGTCCCTGTCATTACCATGCGGTTAATGGCTGAGGAGCGCCGCTCCGGCACGCTGGAGATGCTCATCACCCTGCCCGTCAAGGACAGCGACGTGGTGATGGGCAAGTACCTGGGGGCGCTGGGCCTGGTCTTGGTCCTGGTCGTCGCCACGCTCATCTACCCCATCGCCATGTTCAAGTGGCCCTGGGATCTGGGCGCCATCGACATGAACCCCGTCTGGAGTGCCTACCTGGGGTTGTTGCTGTACAGCGCGGCCACGGTCGCCATCGGCTTGCTCATCAGCTCGCTGACGGACTCCCAGGCTGTTGCCTTCTTCCTGACCCTCGCGGTGCTGTTGGCGCTGTGGATCCTCGGAGTCGGCGCTGAGCACACGCAAGGCACCCTGAGCGACGTCTTGGCCTACGCCAGCACTCGCTCACGGCTCGAGGGCTTCATCAAGGGGCTCATCGACACCCGCGACATCGTGTTCTTCGTGAGCATCACGGTGCTTTGCTTGGTCTTCTCTTTCCGCGCCCTCGAGCGGCGCAAGTGGGCTTGAGTCATGGCAGGTCAGGACAATCGGCGTAAGGCCGCGGCCCAGACAGGGCTCTACCTCATCGTCGTCACCGCCATCGTGGTGGTGGCCAACATCCTCAGCGCGGGCCTCTACACCCAGAAGGATGTCACCAAGAACGAACGCTATACGCTGAGCGAAGGCTCGGGGAGCCTGGTCAAGAGCCTGAAGGGGCCACTGCAGGTCGACGCGTATGTGACTCGAGGCCTCGCTAGCCTCGACACCTACGTGCGCGACCTCACCGATCTGCTCAAGCAGTACGAGAAGAAGGGTGGGGAGAACTTCAAGTTCACCATCATCGAGCCCAAGACGGACGAGGAGAAGAAGGCTGCCGGCGAGGAAGGCCTGCAGGAGATGCCGTTCGCCGAGCTCAGCCAGACCAAGGATCAGTCAGCCGCCATCACCCAGGGCTACATGGGCCTGGTGTTCAAGTACGGCAGCGAGAAGCTGGTCATCCCCGCGCTCGACACCCGCCGCGTCGACGGGCTCGAGTTCTGGATCAGCAACAAGATCCGCGAGATCCGCGATAAGGCCGACGGCAACGAGTACAAGATCGGCGTCGTCACCGGTAAGGACGAGCTGAAGCTCACGGACAACAACCTGATCGTTCGTCAGCAAGGACAGCAGAGCCCCAGCATTCAGCAGATCCTCACGAACGCGTTCCCGTTCTACAAATTCGAGGACGTCGACCTGAAAGACGGCGAGACGGAGATCGACCCCAAGCTGCGTGGGCTCATCATCACCCAGCCACGCAAGGACTACACCGACAAGGAGCTGCGTCGCATCGATCAGTTCTTGATGCGTGGAGGCAAGTCCCTCGTCGTGTGGGCTTCCGCGGTAACGCTCAAGCCCAACGACGCCACCATGAAGGCCGAGCTCAATACCCACGGCCTGGACAAGCTGCTCGGCGGGTACGGCATCAAAATGAACAAGGACGCCGTGCTTGATCACGACGCTCAGTTCCGTTTGCCGATTCTGACTCAGAGCGGTGTGGCGGCGATTGGCCACCCTGGCATCGTGCACGCCGTCAACGAGGGCGATGGCGACGAAGCCACGGAGATGCTGGACGACTCGTTCGCGGGCTTCTTCCGCATGGCTGAGATGGCGATCCCGTTCCCCTCGAGCCTCGAGCTGGAGAAGGACAAGCAGCCGGACGCGACCATCAAGTCCGTCGCGCGCACCTCGCAAGGCGCGACCGTGACCGCCACGGACACCGTCGACATGTCGCTGTTCTCCGAGAGCGGAATCAAGAAGTGGACCGCTGAGGGGGACGCCAAGAGCTACATCATCGCCGCGACGGTCGAGGCAGAGCCGGGCAAGGGCAAGCTGAAGGCTGCGCTCGGCACCGGTGATGGGATCGACGTGGCCGCCTCGACGGACGACGCGCGCATCCTGGTGGTCAGTTCCAGTGAGTTCATCACGAACCCCTTCGCCTACGCAGGTAACGGGCCGGAAATGGGCGGGCAGTTTGCGATGTTCGGCGGGATGGGCGGAGACAAGCAGCTGCAGCAGTTTGCTCAGCCGTACGCTCAGCGCTACCTCACCAACACCATCCTCAGCGTGAAGAACACGCTGGACTGGATGAGCGGGGATGCTGATCTGCTGGCGGCCAGCGCAAAGCTGATGGGCGATCCGAACATCAGCTACAAGGACGCGAACATTTCGAAGATCAAGCCGACCGACGACGAGGACACTCAGAAGTCCAAGGCTGAGGCGAACAAGCAGGCTCGCGAAAAGCTCCAGGGCAGCGTGCAGTACACGCTGATCTTTGGCATGCCGCTGTTCTTCATGGCCTTCGGCTTCATCCGTTGGCAACTCCGCAACAGCAAGCGCGCACAGATGAAGATCTGAGCAGCGCTTGCTTCGAACGCGCCACCTAGGCGCGATGTTTGAAGCAATTCCGTACGGATAGAGGCGCCCACTCCCAGCAAGATGCGAGGGGGCGCCTCGAAGCGAAGCGGTAAACAGGAACGATTACTATGGCAATGGGTACTGAAACCAAGCTCTATGTCGCTGTCGGCGTGCTCGCCGTTTTGGGCGGAGCCCTCTACCTGAACTCCAAGAGCAAGAAGGAAGAGGCCGAGAGCTACACCCAGGCGGGTCGTGCTGCCGAGCTGCCCCCGCTCACCTTCACCGACGAAGACACCAAGAAGATCGACAAGATCGTGCTCGAGAAGGGCGCCGATGAAGACGGTGGCGCTGGCTCCGAGTTCGAGCTGACGAAGACTGGTGACGAATGGAAGCTCACGAAGCCGGTCGCTTACAAGGCGAACCAGGCGAACGTGAAGAGCCTGCTCGACGCGTTGAAGCGGCTGAAGACCAGTGAGCAGATCAGCACCAACAAGGATCAGTACGAGAAGTTCGGCGTCGCTGACGGCAAGGGCCTGCACGTCGTGCTCTACCAGGGTGGCAAGGTGAAGACCGATCTGCGCTTCGGCGAAGGCGGCACCCGCGGCCAGATGGCACGCATTGGAGACAAGGAAGGCGTCTTCAGCGTGAAGGGCTACTCCAGCTTTACCTTCGACCGCGACGCGAAGGGCTGGCGTGACCTCGGTATCCTCAAGTTCGACGAGAAGGAGGTCGAGGAGGTCGATCTCACGAACGAGCACGGCCAGTACACGTTCACCAAGGACGGCGACAAGTGGACCGCCAAGTACAAGAAGCCGAAGGCGCTGGCCGCGGGCAAGATCGACGACTTCGATCCTGCCAAGGTGGGTGACCTGCTGCGCGCCTTCAAGACCCTGAACGCGGCGGACTTCGGCGATGGCAAGAAGCTCGCCGACATCGGCCTCGAGCCGGCGAAGGGCGAACTGACCATCAAGCTGAAGGAAGGTAAGGCCACCCACATCATTTCCGTGGGGGACAAGGCCGACGGCACGAACGTCTGGACGAAGGTCAACGGCAACGATCAGATCTTCCAGATCAGCTCGTGGGCTGCGGACTGGGTCACCGCGGAGCCCAGCAAGTTCACGGCAAAGAAGGATGACGAGAAGGACAAGGACAAGCCGCCGGGTGGCGGGATGCCCGGAGGCATCGATCTGAGCGCGCTCGGCGGGGGTCACTAGCCCGCACCTGGCGTGCGTTCGCGCACCCAGTACCCACGGCCCGGCTCCTGTTGGAGCTGGGCCGTTGGCGTTTGTGCGGGCGGGGTGCTGACTCGCTCCGCCATGGGTACTCGTGTTGCTTTCCGGGCGTTGTTCTCCGCCTAGGCTTGAGCCAACCTCGTGCAGTGGAGAACCCGTATCAGGCTCCTGCGTATGATGAGCCCGAGTACGATGACGTCGTCTCGCCGGAGCGCGACCTCAGTCAGGTGCCGTTCTACAGGGTGGGGCTCCTGAAGTTTGTTTGCCTGAGCCTGCTGACCTGCGGCTTCTACGAGCTCTACTGGTTCGAGCGCCAGTTCCGCCACCAAGGCGCTCACAATCGTGAGCCGATCTTCCCAATTTTCCGGGCGGTTTTTTCGTTCTTCTATGTGCAGGACCTGGTGCTGCGGCTGGAGCGGGCGCGGCGGCGGGAGCTGGGCATACAATCGACCAACCTTCGCAGCTTCGCGGCGCTCTACATGGGGCTCGTCTTGATGTGCCGTGGTGGTCTGCACATCATGTACTTCCTACTGGGAGACTACGCCGTCGCGGCGGGTTTCGCGGCGGGGCTATTCACGTTCATGCCGCTCCTGCGTGTTCAGCACGAGATCAATCGCGTGCTGGCGCACACTCACCCCCAGCAAGCCAAGAACCGACTGCCGAAGCTCTGGGAGCTTGCCGCGGCGGCTGTGGGCGTCGCCCTGCTCTGGTATCTGGGGTACTACCCGATCACCCGCTTGATCGAGCTGTGGCTCTCCGACGTGCGCTAGCTCCGCGCGCCTAACGAGCACCCAGGATGAAGCTGAAGGTGTACAAGATGAACCCGCCAATCAGCACGATCACGATGATGTTCGCGGCTGAGAGCTGGGTGTTCATGTTGAACTCACGGGATTCACTCTCGAGGATTTGGTTGATCTCCCGTTGCGCCATCGCGATGGGGGAGATGCTGGCGGCGAACATCACCAGGCTCAGGATCCCCACGAGCCCAGGCGCTCCCATCGCGCCTCCGAGGCGCCGCACGAGTCTGCTCCCGACGCTGAGAGCGACGAACATGGTTGCCGACGAGTTTGGGTTCATCAGCACCTCGACCCGGCGATCGTGCGCGTAGGCGACGATCTCTCTGAACAGTCGGTGCACGAAGAAGATCGAAAACACACCGCGCCAGAACGGCATCATCGACTGGCGGGTGCGGGCTTGGGTGTAGCGCCACTGCCGCTCGAACCAGTAGATGAGGTAGAAACCCATGGTCGCAATAGACATCACCCAGAGCTTGGTGATGCCGACTGGGAAGAAAGGTGGCAGTTCGGAGCCCAGCTCGCTCGAGGCGGGTTCGTCGTCTGTCGGTGCTTCGTATGGGTTGGTCATGGGGCAACTCGTTGCGTAACCAGTCACTAGCGCCTGTGCCAGTAAACCCCAGCCGTCGATGGCGACGAACAGGAGCAGCTTGAATGGCAAGCTCACCTGGGTGGGGTTCATCATCTGCATCCCCAGGGAAAGAAGTACGTTCCCCACCACCAGGTCTATCACCAAGAAGGGGAGATATAGAGCAAACCCCAGCGCGAAGGCCTCGAGCAGCTCGGTCACCATGAACGAGGGGATGAGCACCACCAGATCGTCCTGGGCCACACGGTCGCGCTCTGCTTCGGGCCGCGCCTTCTTCGCCAGCTCGAAGAAGCGCTTCTTCTCGCGCTCCGAGGCGTTGGCGCGCATGAAGTCGCGCAGGGGCTCCACCGCTGCCTTGAACACGCCAGCGACGAGCACTGGAGTGTCCTGCACCGCCTCGCCCTTCCAGAGCGGCTCCGCCCGGTCTGCGATGCGCGTGCCGACGGGGGCCATCGCGAGCAACGTCAGCGCGCCAGCGAGCGCCATCACCAGGGTGTTCGACGGCACTCCCTGAGCCCCGATGGCTCCGCGGACGATCTGCAGCACCGTGGAGATCTTCACGAACGCCGTCACCGTCATGAAGGCGAAGGGCAAGATCGCGACCAACGCCAGCGCCACGACCAGGGCGATGGGGCGAGTGAGCAAGTCGTCGCTGGTGGCGGGGTTCTTGGCCTGCGCCTGCGCCACGAGCGGCACGATGGAGAGCGCCGCGAACGCCAGCAACTGAGCGAGGCGCCTCACGCGTCGTCCTCCACGCTCTCGGGTTTGGGGGTGAGGACCGCTGCGACCGGGTCGCTGGGTGTTTTTTCCACGCGGGTATTTTTCTTGGGCGGTGACTTGAGCACTCGGCCGAGCACGTCCGAGAAGGCAGTCGGCTCTTTCGCTTCCAGGTCCAGGTCGCTCGCCTCGACCTCCGTGAGCCGAACCAGCCCGGCTTCGCTCGCGCCGATCACCACGATCTTCCCGCCAATCTTCACCAGATAGACCGCGCGCCGACCCTCCAGGGGCAGCCTGCCGACGAGCTGTAGCGGTCCACTCTGGCGTCCAACACCGACCCGACGAGCGGCGTAAAGTACCAACACAGCGAGCGCGATCACCGCGAGCAAGGTGACCAGCGTCTCCACCAGGTAGGAGGCCACAGGGGACAACCCAGCCGCCACCCAAGGCGCGACGCCGCTCACGGACAGACTCGGGTGTGGCACGCGCGCAGGGTAATACACGTGCGGCACCCAGCTACGGCGTTGTTTGCCCGGAGCACAAACCTGCACTTCAGTGCATATCCCACATTGACGCGCCGCTTCCGAAGCGCTAGCCGCGCCTCATCGTGGCTCTGGTCGTTCAGAAGTTTGGTGGCACTTCGGTAGGTTCGCTCGATCGCATGGCCAACGTGGCTGAGCGCGCGATCAGGACGGCGGCGGAGGGCAATCAAGTGGTGATGATCGTCTCCGCGATGGCTGGGGAGACGAACCGCCTGCTGGGATTGGCCAGCGACATCACCGACGTGCCAGACGCTCGTGAACTCGACGTCTTGGCCTCCACCGGAGAGCAAGTCAGCGCAGCGCTTGTCGCGCTCACGCTCCAGAAGCTCGGCCACCCCGCGCAGAGCTTGCTGGGGTCTCAGATCCGGATCCGCACGGACGGTGCGTTCACCAAGGCTCGCATCTTGGAGATCGAAGGCTCCAAGCTCCTTGATACCGTGAACGGTGGGAAGATCGCCGTCGTGGCGGGCTTTCAGGGCATCGACGATCACGGGAACATCAACACGCTGGGGCGCGGCGGCTCCGATACCACCGCCGTCGCTATCGCCGCCGCCATTCGGGCGGACGTTTGCGAGATCTACACCGACGTTGACGGTGTCTACACGACTGACCCAAACATCTGTCCCAAGGCCAAGAAGATCGAACGCATCAGCTTCGAGGAGATGCTGGAACTGGCCAGCCTCGGCGCGAAGGTGCTGCAGATCCGCTCGGTGGAAGTGGGCATGAAATACGGAGTACCGATCCACGTGCGCTCATCATTTTCTGATCGCCCCGGCACGATCGTGACCGGCGAAGAAGGCCTGGAGAAGGTGGTTGTCACTGGCATCGCCTACGACAAGAGCGAAGCCAAGGTGCAGATGATCAACGTGCCCGATCGCCCTGGCGTAGTCGCCAGCGTGTTCGGCATGCTGGCCGAGAAGAACGTCTCGGTAGACATGATCATCCAGAGCCCTTCGCGCGAGAGCGGGAGCACAACGGACGTGACGTTCACGGTCCCGAAGGCCGACCTGGCGCGTACCAAGGAGAACATCGAGGAGTGCGCGCGCTCGATCGGAGGAGCCGCGATCGAGTACGACCCAGACATCGTCAAGGTGTCCATCGTCGGCTTGGGTATGCGCTCTCACGCTGGCGTTGCTTCCCGCATGTTTCAGATCCTCGCGGCAGAGGGGATCAACATTCAGGCCATCAGCACCAGCGAGATCAAGGTGAGCTGCCTGATGGCGAGCAAGTACACCGAGCTGGCGGTGCGCGCGCTGCACACGGGCTTTGGCCTCGACAAAGAGCCCTCGGAAGAGACCATCGGCTGAACCGGGACTTGCGCGAAGCGGAGCCGTTTCGGCAGTGGCTCTGAGCGATTGCGACCAGACGCCGCGCCTGCCCCCTGGCTAAGCTGTGGCGATGCCGGCTGCAGTGTGCGATCAGCGTACCCCCCTCCCCCAAAAACCTGCTCGGGAAGCTGGACCCAGGCGTTGCCCGGCGGGCATGTGGATCGTCGCTGGCTTGCTCTCTTGCGGCGGTGGTGTCGTCGGCTGCGATGTGGCTGAGGCTGGCGACAGCAGCGCCGGCGCGGCTGCTGGCGCTGGCGGAGCGGCGGGCGGAGCCAGTGGTTCCGCGGGGAACAGTCAGGGTGGCGCCTCGGGGGGAGGGCAAGGCGGGGCAGGGCAAGGTGGCTCAGCAGGAAACGACCAGGGGGGCTCAGCGCAAGGCGGCGCGGGTGGATCAGCCCAGGGAGGCATGGGCGGCTCGACGCAAGGAGGCGTCGGCGGGTTGGACCAGGGCGGCTCGGGCGGGGTTGGAGGAAATGGCGCTGCAGGCGCCTCGGGGGGCCCGGTGACCGCCCAGGACCTCCTCGCGCTGACGACAGGCTGCAGCGTGGTCGGCGGGGACTACGCCACGGACTCCGGCGGTGACGAGACCGTGCCCATCTGCGAGCTCAACGGCGCGCTGTTCTGGACCGCCGACATGGATATCGATTGTGATGGCTACGCAACTGCGGAGTGTAACGAGAACACCGATCCTTGGTACCAGGACGCGACGAGCATGGGTGATCACATCGCAGCCAGCGAGCTGCCGTACGTCGTCATCCCTTCGCCGAGCGGCCGCTTCGACTACCGCGACTGGGGGATCGAGCTCGGCGCCGTAGTAGCGGTGATCTACGAGGGACAAGTGCGCTACGGAGCGTTCGTGGATACCGGTCCAGAGGGCATCATCGGGGAGGCGTCGTACGCCATGGCGGACTTGTTTGGCATCAATCCCGATCCCGCCAGTGGCGGTACCGCGGGTCCCGTTACCTACATCGTATTCACGAACGAATCGGCGTTGGTTGCACCCGAGGACATCAATGACCATGGCCTCGCGGAGTCGATCGGGGCGACTGCAGCGCGGCAAGTGGTCGACGCGAACTAGAGTCTGGTATTACCCGGCGGAAAGTTTTGGCGTTTCCGGCTGCTGAGCAGGATGTGCCGCTCAAGCGACAAGTTCTGAACATCTCGAGGCCGTAGACCCACTCATGCTTCGAGCATGGGGACGGTGCGGCGCGATCTGAGGATCGGGGTTCTGGGGTTGTGGCTGGCGGGCTGCGCGACGAGCGCGGACCCTGCACCGGCCGGCAACGTCGGCGGTGGTGGGAGCAGCGCATCGGGCGGTGCCGAGTTTGGTGGCGCGGGCGGTACCGCTCAAGGTGGCAGCGAACAGGGGGGAACGGCGCAAGGGGGCGCAGGTGCCCAAGGCGGTGACGCAGGCGCGGGCGCGGACGGGGGCTCTGCCCAAGGCGGCAGCGATGCAGGAGGAACCGGAGGAGGCTCAGGGGGCAGCGCTGCGGCTGGGAGCGCAGGTTCGACCTCCGGCGGTTCCGCGGGGCAAATGATGTCCTGCCCAGCAACGGCTAGCGCTGGGGCGGAGACGGTGCTCGACGACGTCGAAGACGGGGATGATGCGATCCTCGGCGCAGATGGGCGGGTTGGCTACTGGTTCAGCTACAAGGATGACGCTGACTCTGGCAGCACCGTGTCGTTGCCCACGGCGAGTGCCCCGGGGGCCAACTCGACGACCCACGCCATCCAGGTGACGGGCAAGAGCTCGAGCACCGCAGATTATGGCCCTGGTTTCGGCTTCCCCATGCTCAGCGTAGACATCGGAGGCAGCAACGGCGCGAGCCTGAGCTGCCCGTACGACCTCTCGACCTATTCCGGAATTTCCCTGTGGTTAAAAGCGGCCGGCGCCACGAGCCTCGAGGTGCTGGTGCCCACAGAGGCGACGACCCCCGTCGAAGAGGGAGGTGCGTGCGCGACGAACTGCAATGACCACTTCGCCAAGTCTGTGAGTGTGAACGGCAGCTGGGCGAAGGTGGACATCAGCTTCAGCAGTCTGGCGCAGGGCGGCTGGGGAGCGCCCGCGACGTTCGATGCCCACGGGGTCACGGGGGTTGGCTTCGGAGTGCCACTCGGCGTCAGCTTCGAGGTGTGGGTGGATGAGCTGCGGCTGGTGCCTTGAGTCAGCGCGAGCCAGGATCCATCAAGCGCCGCGACCAGAAGCCGATGTAGAGCAACGAGAGCAGCGTCGTGGGGAGCGCCGACCACAGGTTGGGCACCCGCCACAGCGACGCGGTGGACGCGCAGAGGGCCACCGCGATCAGTGCGTGAGACAGGTGCAGCGGCTTGCGACCTGGATCGCGGAGTAGCTGACCCAGCTGCACGAGGCCGAGCACGAACGACAGCCCCAGCACTGCGATGCTCAAGCTGCCCGGGACGAGCAGCCCTGGGTCTCCACCTTGCGCAGGGTCGAACGCTGCGACGCCCGCGAGCTTCTCCGCGATCACCCCGAAGCTCGGGGGCAGCGCGGTCACGATCACGCCGAGGGTGCAGAGTGCGTGGGCGAGGAGCAGGCTGGGGTTGAATTTGGATGGCATCAGGCGCTCACCGTGCCGCGCGGATTTGCGCCAGCTGCCAGGTACCTACGACGTTGCGTAGCTGCTGTTCGGTGCCCGCGCTGACGCCGTCGCTCAGCACGCGGGGTCGCCTGTCCTCTACCACGACCCGAACCTCGGCCTCCTTGACTCGCGCTCGGGTGAGGACGTCCTCCAGATCGGAGATCAGGCGCGGCGGCGCCTTACCTCGTGCTAGCCGAGCCTTGCCTTCCCGGACCTTGACGCAGAACAGCTCATTCGCTCGCCGTAGGCTGAGCCCGAAAAGGAGTGCTACCACCCCGATCGCGAGCAGGATCCAGGACACCTGGCAAGACTTCTAGCGGCTTGGCTCCCGCGACGCAAAGTGGCCCGGGCTACTGGGCGCTTGACCGGGCTGCTTTCCCCTGCAATCTAGCCGACGTGACCGCAGCAGACGAACAGCTACCTCGGCGTTTCGGGCGCTTCGTACTGTTCGACAAGATTGGCGAAGGCGGCATGGCGCGTATCTACCTCGCCAAGAGCTCCACGGGCCTCGGCGGGGATCGGCGGGTCGTCGTCAAGCAAATCTTACCCCTCTTGTCCGACAACTCGGAGTTCAGCCGCCTCTTCATCGACGAAGCGAAGCTGAGCGCCAAGCTCACTCATGGCAGCATCGCCCAGATCATCGATCTGGGGCGGGAGGAGGGCCGGCTCTATATCGCGATGGAGTACGTCGAGGGCTTCGACCTGCGTGAGCTGCTACGGGCGTGCTCGAAGAAGCAAGTCCCCCTGCCCGTCGAGTTCGCGCTGCTGATCGTCAGTGAGATCCTCCGCGCCCTCGACTACGCCCATCGCAAGCGCGACGAGAACGGCAAGAAGCTGGGCATCGTGCATCGCGACGTCTCTCCGTCGAACGTGCTCATCAGTTTCGAGGGCGAGGTCAAGCTGTGTGACTTCGGTATCGCGCGCGCGATGGGCAGCGGCGAAGACGTGCCCGAAGAAGCCATCCAGGGCAAGGCGGGCTACATGAGCCCCGAGGCGGCGAACGGCGAGTCACTGGATGGGCGCGCTGATGTCTTTGCCGCGGGGATCATGTTGTGGGAGCTGCTCGCTGGTCGTCGGCTCTACCGCTCCGCAAAAGGCTCCTCGGGGCCGAGCCTGGAACAGGCTCAGCAAGCAGTGGTGCCCGAGCTGCCCGCGCGCGGCTATCCCGACGAAGCGCGTCTGCACGGCATCGCGATGAAGCTGCTCAGCAAGGACCGAGAGAAGCGCTACGCCGACGCCCACGATGCGCTTCGCGAGCTCGAGGACTACGTCGCTGAGAATTCCCTCGTCGCCAGCCCACTGCGTTTTGGCGAGTGGCTCATGGAGCACTTCGGCGCCGAGATCCTCGAGCGCCGGCAGCACAACGAGCAAGCAGCGAACGAGGTCCTCGACCAAGACCTCGACGGTATGCCGGAGAAGCAGCAGCCGGTCGTCGCGCCGCAGGCGGCGGCGAGCCTGAGCGCTGCGGGCAGCGAGGTGCAGATCCCCGCGGCGTTCTCCGATCGGCAGCCGAAGAGCGATCCGGTGTCTGCGCCTTCGTTCGAGCCGCCCCCTCCGTCCTTGCAGGCGTTCGTGCGGCCCTCGGAGCCAGCACCAGAGAGCGCCGGCAAGGCCTGGTTGTGGATCGCGCTCGCGGTGCTCGCGATCGTGGCGGTCGCCGTCTACTTCATGACTCGCCCGGGCCCCACGCCCTAGCGCTGCCGAGGCGTATGAGCTTCGCCCGCGTCGCGGTGCCAGTGCCGCTCGGTCAGGCCTTCAGCTACATCGTTCCCGAGCAGCTCGCCGAGGACGTCCGTGAGGGCTCCCGGGTGCTCGTGAGCTTCGGGAGGCGGAAGATCCTGGGCGTCGTGATTCGACTGGAGGACGCGACCGACGTCCCTGCGGACAAGCTCAAGCCGTTGTTGGCGGTCGTCGATCCGCAGCCGGTGTTGCCTCCGGAGCTCCTCGCCTTTCTCGTCGAGCTGGCTCGCTACTACCTCGCTCCCGTGGGCGAAGTGATGCGCCTGGCCTTGCCCGCCCTGGAGCGTACCGCGACCGAGCGGCTGGATCAGGCTGGTCTGCTCGATGGCATGGATGTGCAGGCCGTGGGCAAGCTGGTTCAGGTGGTGCGCGCCCTACCTGCGACTGGCGAACGAACAACGCCGAAGCTGCGCTCCAAGCAGGCATCACAGATCCTTGCGGAATTGATCGAGCTTGGGGATTGGGTGAGCGTGAGCGACCTTGCGCGGCAGCACAAGAGCGCCAGGGCCGCCGTGAAGCGCCTGGCTGAGCTCGGACTGGTGGAGCTGGAGAAGCACCAGCGCGCCCTGGACCCGTTCTTCGCCGAGGCCACCCGTGACGTCGCACCGACACTCACCGAGGCTCAGAACGAAGCTGTGCGAGCGGTACTACCGACGCTGCAGAGCCACGGTTTCGCGGGCTTCTTGCTGCACGGTGTCACGGGCTCCGGCAAGACGGAGGTATATCTCCGCCTGGTGCAGCGCTGCCTGGAGCTTGGTCGGGGGGCCATCGTGCTGGTCCCGGAGATTGCTCTCACGCCGCAGCTCGTCGGGCGCTTTCGCTCGCGAGTGGGGGACGCGATCGCGGTTCTCCACAGTGGCCTCAGCGACCTCGAGCGCCAGGCGATGTGGAAGCGCTTGCGCTCCGGCGAGCTGAAAGTCGCGGTCGGAGCTCGCTCCGCGCTCTTTGCGCCGGTTCCCGACCTATCGCTGATCGTCGTGGACGAAGAGCACGATGGGTCCTTCAAGCAGGAGGAGGGCGTGCGCTACAACGCGCGAGACATGGCCCTGCTGCGCGCACATCGCGCCGGCGCGGTGTGTGTGCTCGGTTCGGCGACTCCGTCCCTCAATAGTATCCATGCGGTAAATGAGGGGCGTATGTCTCACCTCGTGCTCCCGGACCGAGCGCACGCAAGCGCCGCGCTGCCCCAGGTGGAGATCGTCGACCTGCGGCGAATGGGCCCCGGCCCCTCCGGTGACAAGCTGATCAGTCTGCCGCTGCATCGCGCGTTGGAGCGCACGCTGGAGGCCAAGGAGCAGACTATTCTGTTCTTGAATCGGCGCGGCTTCGCGCCTTCGCTCACCTGCGCGAGCTGCGGTCAGGTGGCTGACTGCCCCAATTGCTCGGTGGCCCTCACCTATCATCGCGCCCGTGGAGAGCGCCTCGTCTGTCACTATTGCGACTACACCGCCCAGGCGCCCGCGCGCTGTCCGCGTTGTGGTGCACCTGGCATGGTGGACGAGGGCGCTGGGACGGAACGCATCGAGGCGCTGCTCAAGGAGTCTTTCCCCGAAGCTCGAGTAGCCCGCCTCGACCGTGACGTTGCGGCAGGACTCAAGAGTGAGCGCATTCTCGACGCCGTCAGGCGGGGTGAGGTGGACATCCTCGTGGGTACCCAGATGGTCACCAAAGGGCATGACCTGCCTTCCGTGACCTTGGTCGGCGTGCTCAACGCAGACGCAGCGCTGAGCATGCCTGATTTCCGTGCGGCAGAACGAACGTTTCAGCTGTTGGTCCAAGTCGCCGGGCGCGCAGGCCGGGGGGACGCACCGGGGACGGTGCTCATTCAGACTCGCCAGCCGGACCACCCCGCGATCAAGAGCGCGCTGACCCACGATGTGAATGCCTTCGTCGAGCGCGAACTGCTCGATCGTGAGGAGCTCGGATATCCGCCGTTCTCCCACGTGGCGTTGGTGCGTGTGGACGCGGCCTTCGAGGGCGCGGCTCACGAGGCTGCGCGCCAGGTCGCTGAGCTCGGCCGCCGCATGGCGGGGGAGAACTTCGACCTCGAGGTGCGAGGGCCCGCGCCGAGCCCGCTGGCTCGGCTGCGCAACCGCTATCGGTTTCAGATCATGCTCCGGGCGACGGAGCGCAAGGCCCTGCGACCGGCGTTGCTCGCGATCGTGCGCGGGCGGTGGGACCGACGGGTGCGCGTGAGCGTCGACGTCGACCCCATGAGCATGCTGTAAGTTTGCGTTGACGGCGCCCGTTTCGGCGCAGACGCCAGCGCACGGCGAGCCCAAGCCGAAGCGAGCAAAGCAACGTCGCCGAGATGGATAAACAGTGATAAGCCCCCGACCCATGGCGTCCTCCCGCGGCCCTAGGCTCGTGCTCGCAGCGTGTGTGCTGGCGAGCTGTATGGCCTGGGGTGGGTTCGCCCACGCGTTCGAGCGCCAGTGGCACCTGGGGGCCGGCGTGGGGATCGCGGGCTTTCCGAATATCGAGAACAGCTACGCGCCGTTCAGCGGGGAGAGCCTGAAGCCTCCCGCGATCGGCTTGTACACGGCGTACGGCATCAGTGACTACTTCGACTGGAGGCTCGAGCTGACCTGGGGCCTTCACAGCCTGGATGGCGCTCCGGAAGAGCCGATTCCTGATCTCGAGACGACTCACGTCGTTTCCGCGTCGAGCGGTCTCTCTTACAAGCTCGATGTCATCGATTGGATCCCCTACCTGGGGGTCATGCTGGGATACTACGGCTACTTCGGTGGGCCTCATCTGACCGCTGATGGCCTCGCCGAGGGCGGCGGAAGCGACGCTGGTGCGTCACTCGTTCTGGGTCTAGACCACGCGGTGAATCGAGGCTTCGCGGTGGGCGTGCAGCTGCGTTATGACCGCTTGCTGTCTGGTGAGGACTATTTCATCGGCCAGCTGCGTTTCGAACATACCTGGGGCTTCTGAGTCAGAGCACGGGCTGAGAGCCGCGATCCTCACCCCCGCCCCCTAA
>JAUILJ010000859.1 GCA_030433055.1 Polyangia bacterium | reverse complement strand
GAACTCCAGAAGCAGGCGTATCCGGGTCACTCAAACCCAGTTCCGCACGGAAAGCAGCTCGCGCCAGCCGCAGGCGGGAGCGCACCGTACCGACGGGTATGCCAAGCAGCCCCGCGATTTCGTCCCCGGAGAAGCCCTCGATCTCGAACAGCGAGAACACGAGTGCCTGCTCTTCGGGCAAGCGGCCGAGGATCCGGGATACCAGGCTCAGGGCATCCCGGCGACTCTGGGTGCGGCGCCCGTCATGGCTGCCGGGGCTGTCGGCCACGTCTTCTCCTTCACCCACGGTCTCCCGGCGGGCCAGGTGGCGACGGTGGTTTCGAGCCACGTTGAAGCAAATCCCGAACAGCCAGGTGGTCAGCTTGGAGCGCCCTTCGAACTCGGGAAGGCGCCGATAGGCAACGAGAAATGCCTCTTGCAAGACGTCCGGCAGATCAGCGTCTGCGACCCCCAAGCGCACCAGAGAGCGCCAGGCGAATGCCACGTGCTCCTGATAAAATCGTTGGAAGTCTTGGTGTTGCGTCATCGCCGTGGGCTCGGCGGCGTTTCTACGCCCGCCAGTATGAGTGAGTGTACAGCGCCAGACCCTGCGATCACTCGATTCGGAATCCGAGCGAAATCTGAGCCGTTTGAGCGACGCGATTTCCGGGGGTCACCTCCCCGACCCCGTTCACCACGAACTGGTCGTCATTGAACGGGGCGACCAGTCGCAGGTCACCGCCCAGCCACAAGCCTGGCGCGAAGCTCCAGAGCGCCGAAACTCCGGCTTCGACACCGAACCAGCTGTGCGTGGCGGACGCCGTCTGGCGGAAATCGAACGCCTCTCCCCGGATCGCGCCCCCCAGGAACGCGCCGCACACGCCGAGCTGAACCGGGCGCTCGCCACCGTAGTAGCAAGCCTCCGCGCCGACCTGGGACAGCTCTACATCGACCTCACCGTCGCCCAGCTGGTGGCTGGCGGTGGCGAATCGGCGCGCGAGCAACCCCAGCCTGGTATTATCCCCAAGGAAAATTCCTACCTGCAGCTGCAGCCCGAACACCTGACCGCCCACCAAGCCATCACTCTCCACGGGTCCGAGCCCGAAGATCCAGTCCGGCGTCTCCAGAGGCAGGCGTCTGCCAGCGCCGTCGCTCTCCGCATCGCCAGGCACGGGAGCCGCCGCCGGCAGCGGGGGAGGTACCAAGCGCAGGGACAGATCTGACGGGACGTCGGGGTAAGGTGACGGCGGCAGGGCCTCCGAGGGACCCGCGTAGGGCGACTCCGGCACTGGCTCGTCTGACGCCAGGAACGTCGGGTCGAGCAGCATGCTGAGCGCCAGCGCCGCTGCAGCTCCTAGCTCCTCGCACTCCCCGTCACTCCCTGGCTGTGCGTCGGTCCGGAGCTGGCGCACGCCGCTGCGCGAGCCGCTCATCGTGACCACCGCCTCCAGCCCAGCCTCGGACCGTTTGAAATGCACCAGAAGCTGCACGGGATCGCTGGTGGCGGCGTCAAACGGACGCTCGAGCAGCGTCTCGACACGCTGGACGAGCTGCGCATGCCCCGGACAGCTCAACGCGTCAGGTTCCCGCAGGACGCTGAGCCGCACGGCGCTCTGCGCCGACGCTGGCGCGGCCCAAGCGATCCACAGTACGGCCAGGCAGCACGCGAGGGTCGCCTGAACTCGATCAGCGCTGCGCCCAACCTTCACAGCCTCTGAAGGTAGTGCGAAACCGAGCCGACGCACACGGGAATCATGACTCAAATCTGGCCTGCAGCGTTCGAGTCGGCACGGGTTCGAGGCAGCGACCCGCCGCTCAGCGCAGCTATGGCGCGCCAGCCCGCAAGCGCAGCTCCGCGACCAGAACACGGCGCCTGAGATCACAGTGGAGCAGCCTTCCCCAATCGTCGAACACCAGCACGTCTTCCTCGGAGAGCTGCCCTGAACCCTCACCAACATCCGCGCGGCAACAACACCACCGACACGAGCGCCCAGTTCCGCCCAGCGCGGCGCCAGCCTTCAGAGCGGGGTGTTGGCCGCAGCGCCAGGCTTGTCTCCGCGCGGTTCCGCCGGTGCCAGGTTGCCGAAGTAGATTTCCTTGAAGGTCCTGCCCAAGGTGGGGCTCGAGAAATCGTGCATCAGCGTCACGCGCTGGATCTCGACGCGCTGTCCCTTTGCAAGCTCGGTCTTGCCAACGGCAGCCCAGGCTTCGCCCTGATCGGTCTTCAAGCGCACGTAGGTGTAGGAGCTGACCTGAATCGTCTCCAAGACTTCGCCGCTCACGTTCTTCGCGGCATCTCCCTGAGCCGGCTGGGCCATCTCGGCCCCGGGATGCCCTGGGGGCGCGCCGGGCGCGGAGCCAACCTGCGGGTGCCCTGGCGGCATCGCGTTCGGTTCGTCACCGACCGCGGGATGGCCCGGCGGCATCGCACCTCCCGGTTCCGCCTCCATGTCAGTCGGCGGGTGGCCCGGCGGCAGCGCTGGATCTTCTGCGACCACGCTCGGGTGGTCGACCTGCGGCTGCTTCGGGTTCGTCAAGAAGAAGCCGATCCCCGCCGCACCGATGATCGCCGCCCCAAGCACATACGCCATCTTCATGGTGTTCGGGAGCTAGCACGGGCCTGGCGCCCCGCCCAGCGCGAAGCCGACAGCCAAGCGTTCTTCACCCGGCAGGAATGGCGATCACGGCGACGCCCACCAGGATCACGGCCAGAGCACCGAATCCCAGCTGCGCCACACGTGGGTGACGCACCCCATCCGCTGCCCCAGCCAGCTTGGCAGCCAGAGCGGCCTGGAGCGCGTAGTAGACCGCAAACGCTCGAGATGCCAAGGCAACGATGGTGAAGATATCGGAGGCCCAAACCAGCGCAATTCCTGCGCCAGCGACCAGCGCATAGCCAGCTTTTTTTCCTCGCGGCAACCAGCTTCCCAGGCTCTGCTCGAGCAGGCCCCCGGCCCCGACGGTATCCGCCACCGCCGCGCTGAATTGACTCATCACCGCGGCCACCACCAGCATCGCAGGCAACACGCTGGCCACCGCCGCCGAGAGATCGATCACAGCCGTCTCATCCACCTTGTCGGGGAGGAGCTTCAACGTGGGGAGGGTGAGGGTGAGGAACGCGACGTAGATCGCGCCCGCGATCCACTGCGCCCAGCGCATCGTCTTCATGCGTTTCTCCGCGGAATACTCGTCACCCATGTAGCGCGACGTCTCGAAGCCCTGCACGACGATCAACACGCCAGCGAGTACACGCACGAGGTGCCAAGGATCCTTGGAGGCGATGTCAGACGCCGGGATGTCGCTCAGGTGCCCCGTGTCGTAGACGCACCAGCCGACCAGCAGCGCCAGGATGATGGAGAGCTTGACGGAGACCGAGTACTCCTCCAGGCGCTCGAGCAAGCCGAGCCCCTTGAAAAAGCCCGCGCAGCCGATCACTGCCAGAATCAGCGTGGTGATCACGCGCCCGATCAGCTGGCTCTCATGCCCGATCCCCTTGAGGACGAATGAAGACAGCAGGCTCAGGTAGAAGGCGACGGACACCACGTAGGAAGCCGAGAGCGCGATGTCCGATGCGTACTCCAGGCCCTGCACGCTCTTAGGTGTGCTATCGGCCGCGAGCACCTTTTCCGCATGTCTAATGTTGAAGCGAACCGCCGAGCCGATGACGTACGCGACGAGATTGAACTGGTGCGCGGTGCCAGCCATGAATTTGATCGCGAGGCCTTTCTCGCCGGTAAGCTGAGCCCGGTATTTTTCGGCACCGCGCTGGGTAATTTTGGCGTGCGTGAAATGCTGGATGATTTCGTTGAGTGGGCGCCGGC
>JAUILJ010000858.1 GCA_030433055.1 Polyangia bacterium | reverse complement strand
TCTCGGAGGCCTTCTTCTTGCCCATCGCGCGCCGCAGCAGGTCCGCGCCGCCCAGCGTGTAGCCGGACAGCTGCTGAGCGATCTGCATCACTTGTTCCTGATAGACGGGCACGCCGTAGGTCGGCGCGAGCACGTCATCGATCAGTGGGTGCAGCTTACGAATTGCTTTGCGGCCGTGCTTGCCGCCGATGAAATCGTCGAGCATCCCGGTGCCCAGCGGGCCGGGACGGTAGAGCGCGACTGCAGCGACGACGTCTTCGAAACAGTCCGGTTTGAGCGGACGCAGCACCTTCTGCTGCATCCCGTCCGACTCGAGCTGAAACACGCCCTTCGTCTCACCGCTGCTCATCAGCGTGTAGGCGTCTTGATCCGTCAGCGGGATGGCATCGAGATGCAGCGGTTCATCGCGGTCCGGGCGCGCGTTGACGAGGCGCTCGGCGATGTCGATCACCGTCAACGTCTTGAGGCCCAGGAAGTCGAATTTCACCAGCCCTGCGGTTTCGACGTCGTCCTTGTCGTACTGAGTGACGAAGTTCCCGTCGTTGTCGAAGGTTGGGACGTGGTCCGACAACGGACCTTCGCTGATCACGACGCCGGCAGCGTGCATGCCGGCGTGACGCGTCAGGCCCTCCAGCTTGGTCGCTTGCTTGATCAGCTCAGCGACCTGCTCGTTCTCTTCGACCTGAGCCTTGAGCTTGGGCTCGACGTCGAGGGCCTCCGTGATCGTATAGGTCTGCCCAGGTGCCTTCTCGGGGATCAGGCTCGCGATGCGCTGGGCCTCCGGGGCTGGGAAACCCATGGAACGCGCGACGTCCTTGATCACGCTGCGCGCCTTCAGGTTCTGGAACGTAGCGATCTGCCCGACGCTCTCCACGCCATACTTCCCTGCGACGTAGCGGATCACCTTGTCCCGCTTTGCCATGCAGAAATCGACATCGAAGTCGGGCATGCTCACGCGCTCGGGGTTGAGGAAGCGCTCGAACAGCAGGGCGTACGGAATCGGGTCGAGGGACGTGATGCGCATCGCGTATGCGACCAGCGAACCAGCACCAGAGCCTCGGCCGGGTCCCACGGGGATGCCTCGTTCCTTCGCCTCGCGGATGAAGTCCCAGACGATCAGGAAGTAGCCTGGATAGTCCATCTTGAGGATGATGTTCAGCTCGAACTCGAGGCGCTTCCAGTACTCGGCCTCGTCGAACTTCACCCCCAGCGCGCGCAGCTCCTCGAAGCGCACACGCAGGCCATCCTCCGCTACCTTGCGGAAATATCCCGCCGTATCGAAACCTTCCGGCAGCGGGAACGTCGGCAGCATCGGTTTGCCGAGCTTGAGCTCCAGCGCGGAGCACTTTTCCGCAACTTCCAGCGTGTTTCTCAGGGCCTCCGGATGGCCGCGGAAGGCCTCGGCCATCTGCTCCGGAGTCTTGAGGTACATCTCGAAGCTGTTGTGATGGTGCGGCGCGACCTCGGCGTACTGCTTTCCCTGGCGAATGCAGTCGAGGTAGAGGTGTGCTTCGCCGTCGCTCTCATCCAAGAAGTGCACGTCGTTGGAGGCGACGACGCTGAGCCCGAGGCGCTTGGCGGCGCTGCTGAGGATGTCGTTGACGACCGGGTTCTCCGGCAGCCCGTGGTTCTGGAGTTCGACGTAGAACGCGCCAGGATCGAAGATGTCCCGCAGTGTACCCAGCACGGGCTCCGCTGCTTCCGGTCCGCTCTCCATCACGCGCTGGGTGGCGACACCACCGAGGCAGGCGCTCAGACCGATCAACCCCTTGGAGTGCTGAGCGAGCGTTTCCAGGGTGATGCTTGGTGAGCTGTTAGCGGCACTCCGGGTGTAGGAGAGGCTCGAGAGCTCCACCAGGTTCTTGTAGCCGTCGAGGTTGGAGGCCAGGCAGACCAGGTGGTCGACTCGCTCGGTGCCATCTCGCGCCACGTTGAGTTCGCAGCCAATGATCGGCGTCATCTCGAGGGCGCGACACGCCTTGTAGTGACGGATGGCGCCAAACAAGTTCGCGTGGTCCGTCATGGCGACCGCGTTCATGCCCCGCGCCTTCGCGGCAGGAGCGAGCTCGCCCAGCTTCACCGTGCTCACCAGAAAGGAGAACTGGGTGTGGACGTGGAGGTGCACGAACTCCGGCTGCATCCCTCCCCCATAGCGCAAAGCGGGGACCGGTGGACGTTTGCCCAACCCCGCTTCCGTCCCGCCTCGGGGCGCCGCCTTGTGCGGGGTCTGAGTCCAATGTTTCGGACCCGCCAGCGAAAACGAGCGGTCTGCGCCGCAGCCGTCCCAAGTGCGGCTCGACCGGGGCCAGGGCTCCCCCGCGAGTTTCACCGAACGGGCGTTTGCTCCAGACTGCTGCTAGGGTACACTCTTGATTGGCGCGACGGGTCAAAACACCTGGATTCTCAGGGCCCTGTCATGATTTCGATTGGCCGGCCAGGCCCCGCAAAGTGCTTGCATTGAGTGCCGTTCCCGTTACCATCCCGGCGTCCGGCCTTGGCGCCCGAAAGCGAGTCCAAACCCGCTCATCGAGGCTTCCGGGGTTGGGGGGTGAGGGTTCGACGACGCCGCACGGTGACACAACCAAACGACCGCTTGGACTTGAAACCGAATCGCAGAGGCTGAACTGGCGCCGCGAACACACAACCCGCCGGAAACACGATTCCGCGTGGCCATCGCCGCGACGGGCGAGCGCGTAAGACAGGTTCTTTCGCTCCCACACTGGGGCGAACATTAAGGAGGAGGCATCCGCATGCTTGGCAAGAAGTTGGGACTCTTGGGAGTAGTGATCATGGGCACCTCGCTCGCCTTTACGGCGTGCGGCGGGGATGACGGCGGCGATAGCGGCAGCGGCGGAAGCAGCGGGTCGAGCGCGAACGGCGGAAGCGCCGGGACCAGCGGCGGAACCGGCGGCGGCTCCGGCGGCGCTGTCGAGGACGGAACCTGCGCGGATGGCGCCACCTGCACCCTGCCTCCGGAGGCTCCCTCGAGCCCCACCGCACCAAGCGGCGACGCGAAGACCTGGGCGGTCTCGAAGATCTACCTCGGGGATACAACCCGTGACGGCACTCCCGATACCAAGGCGTGGGCGGACTATGGCTACAACCTGGATGGCATCGTCTCGACCAAGACCGGCTCGAACCACTGCACCCCGCAGATGGGCGCCAACCCGTCCTCGGTCAAGACCGACGGCGCGGGCGGCGTAGACAACTCGTTCGGCGCGAACCTGCTCAACATCATCCTTGGTGTCGCTCCCACGGCGGGCGACGACATCAACCAGTCTGTGCTGGACGGTGACTTCACCATCATGCTCCACAACCAGGCGCTTGGAACCGAGGCCAACCAAGGGCCGGTCAAGGCGGCGCTGTATGGTGGGTCGAAGCTCGAAGGGGGTCCCAAGTTCGACGGCTCCGATATGTGGCCCGTCACCCCCGAGCTGCTGAACAACGGCGACATCAACTCCCCGAAGGTGACCTTCGACAACGCGTTCGTGGCCGACGGGATCTGGGCTTCCGGCTCCAACGCCACGGTCACCCTCAGCATCTCGATCCAGGGCTTCACCCTCGACCTCGTGATCACGAACGCCGTGATCACCGCAAACATCGCCGATCAAGACAACGTGACTGACGGCATCATCGCGGGTGTTCTCGACACGGAGGACCTGATCAACGAGCTGCGCAACGCGGCCCAGCCGGACATCGCGATCCTCGCCGTCGCAAACGGCCAGCTGCGCTCGCTCGTCCAGGCGTGAGAGATCGGAAATCGGGGGCAGCGGCATTGCAGGACGGCGCCGGCCGGCCTAA
>JAUILJ010000857.1 GCA_030433055.1 Polyangia bacterium | reverse complement strand
TGGCAGCTTGTGTTCGAATGCCCCCAGGGAAATCCACACGAGACCCTCTCAACAGCGCTACAAGCGCTGAGGTATGCGACCTGGCAACCTACCCTACCCAAGTTCGCTTCGGCTTTGATGAGGTGCACCAGAGAGACGGTGCCCAAGGCGAGGTTTCCTGGCCTATACGTCAACCCCGTTGCGCTCGCCGACGCTGAGAGGGTAGCGCTCACTAGCGATAACATTGGCCGTCTGCCCGCTCTAGGCGCTGCGCCAGCGCATCACGAGCTCTTCTTGGACGCCCTTGAGGCGGCGTGGTGCCGCGAACATCGCCTGTCAATCCTTCTGGCCGCGTTGGCCCTGGAGGTTGGGGTCTGCTCGCTATTGGCAAGCCGTGGGGCACTGTGGCGAGGGTGCTAGCCGATAGCAACTCTTTCAAGAGCAAGGTCGTGGCTCGACTCGAACTTGAATCTGGGGAGGTTCCCGAAGCTCTGTCGCAGGGCATGCTCGAGCTAAATGCCGCGCGGAATCAGATCACGCACGGTGGGCGTGTGACTAAGTCCAATCAGTTCAGGGAAGACGCTGAAGGGGCAAGACGAGCTCTTGCGACCGCTCAACAAGCCCTGCGTTTCGCGGGAGACGTCGCGGACCTCCCCGCCATCGTCGCTGGCATTCGGCAGGCTTGACGGGGCAGCCGGTTGCGGCCACATATCGACGCTTCTGAATCGTGAGGCGAGCGATGCGCTTGGCTACCTCAAGCTCAAGGCGGAGGATCCAGCAGCTAGCGGGCAAGCGCGGCTCGGGCGGTGACGAGAGCACGCTTCGAATGGCGTCCTTGCCCACACCAGCCGCAAGCCCTGCCTCTGCCAGCATCGCAATCGCTTGTGCCGAGCACGAAACAGGGTTGCTGCGTCCCGTTGGGGCCGCGGCCAAGTTGACCGCCAACTTGGCCGCAGATTGCACGCCAGGAGGGACTCGAACCCCCGACCAGTGGATTAGAAATCCACCGCTCTATCCGACTGAGCTACTGGCGCTTGTGGCGCGGCAATTTAGTCAAATCCTGGGGAGCGGCGAGGACGAAGTGCAGGTTTGCCCGGTTTGTGGGCACGCGGCCGCGCTGGATCGGTGGCTCAGCGGGCGCTCATCGCGGCGCGTAGGCGCTCCTGGAGCGGCTCGGGGGGGGTGAGCTGGTAGTGGGCCGGTTGTTCCCCAAACACGCGAAACAACGCGCGTTCGGGCGCGATATCGAGCAGGCCGAAGCTCTTTGCGGGGCGCCCTGGGGCGTCGGCGTCCAGGTTCTCGATCGGGCTCTGCAGGGTGATGTAGGGGATGCCAGCGATCAGGTCGAAGTGGTTCCAGTGGGCGTGCCCGTTGACCACCAGCAGCACCTTGCCGCTCCGTTCGATCACCTTGCGGAAGGCCTTGCGCTCGGCCACCCGGCAGATGTTGGGCGCCTGAGCGAACCAGCGGTTGCCGTCCAGCGAGCAGTCGCTCAGCGGATGATGCACGCACACGACGCTGCACAGGTCGGTGCGCTGGAGGTCCTGCTCGAGCCACTCCAGCTGTTCCGCGGGGAGCCGAACGTCGATGTCCTTGGTCTCCTGAGTGGCGAGTACGCTCAGGTGCACGCCCGCGATGTCGCGGGAGTAGTGGAGCGCCTCTGACTGCAACCCGGTGACTTGCCACAGCTCCCGCAGCTGGAGATCGCTGAGGTGGATCCGGTCGTGGTTGCCCGCCACGTGCAGCGCCGGGCAGGGGAGCCGAGTGAGCTCCGCCACGAACTCGCCGTAGCGGGCGAAATCTGCTTCGGGGGACTCGTCCTCCAGCACGTCTCCCAGGTTGATCAAGACGTCCAAGGGGGACGCGCGATGGGCGCGCTCCCGGGGCAGGTTCGGCCCTGCCAGGTAGCTCACCAGCTCGCGCAGGAAGGGCGCCGCCTGGTCGCTCAGCTTGCGAAGCTTGCCCTCGAACGTTGCTCGAGGGCCGAGATGCAGATCCGTGAGGAAAGCCGCGCGCATGGCTCGTAGCCTAGCTCGCGCCCTGGTCGGGCGCGAGCTGAGCGTCACGTCACTTGGCGCCTTCGATGATGGCCTTGCCTAGCTTCGTCACCTTGCCGTCGATCTTCGCGCCCTCGACGCTGATCTTGCAGTTGCCGAGTGCCTTGAGCGCGGCGGTCTTGCCTTTGACCGAACCGCCCTTGATCGTGATGTTGGAGTTGCCGAGCGCCGAGACCCCGATCGGCGCCTCGATGTTCGAGTCCTCGATGACCAGGGTGCAGTTCGCGCCCGCGGTGATGGCGGTGCCCGAGGTGAGCTTCGCGGTCACTCCCTTGATCTTGAAGGCGTCGTTGCCGCCGCAGTTGAACGGTGTCTTGCCATCCCAGTCGGCGTCCTTGAGCGCCGAGGCGGGGGCTGCTGCGCCACCTGGGCTCGCAGGGGTGATGCTCGAGGCCTTGGCCTGGCTGTAGATGTACCAAACGAGGATGAGCAAGCCGATGACCACGATGAAGCCAATCACTGCGGCGATCACGCAGCCGATGAGCTTGCTCTTGGCCTTGTCGACCGCTTGCTTCTTCAGGCCGTCGGTGTCGAGCCCGTCCTCCGAGCTCATCCCCACCTTGAAGCCGCCGATGTTCAGCTTGGCTTTGACCTCGTAGTTGCTCGGATCCAGCGCTTCCTTCGCCTGCTGCTGATAGGAGTTCTGCATCGCCTGCATGGGCGTGGGCGGCATCTGCGCGGGAGCCATGGGCTGCGGGGCAGGAGCCTGCTCAGGCGTGATCTGGATCTGCACCTGAGCGATTTGCACGCCCTGCATCTTGGCCATCGCGCTCTGCGCGATCTCGGGAGCCAGCGCCGCGGCGCTCATGCTCAACGTGGGCACGGCGATCTGGTTGGTCTGGAGCTTCACCGCGACCACCGACTCGGCGGCGTTCATCACCGCATCCCGCACGTACTTTTCGTACTGGGCAGGATCGCCATTCAGGCTGTAGGTCACGGTCCCGTGGACCGTGACGTTGACTGGCGCCTGGCCACCCATGGGATTGACCAGGAAGCGACCGCCGAACTGAGCTTGACCTTGCTGCATACTGTCCCCTTGTCGCGAGCAGATTCCTGCCCGCGGGACAGGCGGTCAAGGGCATTCCCCCGGAGCCCACAAAATCGCCCGGGGCTGTGGCGAGCACGCGTCACGACCCCGGGGGCGTCGGTCGACCAGGACGGACGGGGACTGCCCCGTGGAAACGCTGCTCAGTCTTCCACGATTGGGGTGCCACTCTTGGGGGCAGCACCGTACTCGTGGAGTTTGTACTGGATCTTGCGGGGACTGATGCCCAGGGTCGCCGCGGCTTTGCTGGTCGATCCGCCCACCGCGGCCAGGGTCTCCAGGATGGCGAAGCGCTCGATGTCCGACAGGGTAGAGCCTGGGATCTTGATACCGAAGTCCCGCTCATCGGCCTTGACTTCCGGAGGCAGATGGTCGGCCTCCACCGCATCTCCTTCGGCCATGACCACCGCCCGTTCAATGACGTTCTCCAGCTCTCGGACGTTTCCTGGCCAGTTGTAGCGGGTGAGCCGCGCCAGCGCAGCGTCCGCGATGCGGCCAACGTTCTTGGCGTTCTCCGTGGCGTACTTGTTCAGGAAGAACGTGGCGAGCGCCGGGATGTCGCTCTCGCGTTCACGCAACGCGGGCATCTTCAGGTTGATCACGTTCAAGCGATAGAAGAGATCCTCACGGAAGTTACCTTTGGCGACCTCGTCCTTCAGGTTGCGGTTCGTCGCCGCGATCACCCGCACATCGGCCTGGATGGTCTGGTCGCCACCGACGC
>JAUILJ010000856.1 GCA_030433055.1 Polyangia bacterium | reverse complement strand
CATCGAAGCGACCTTCTTCATCGATGTCGACCCCGAGCAAGGCGCTCCAGTCGTAGCAATAGAGCTGCATCATGCAGTCGAGCAATGGCCGATCCGTCGCCGCTGCGCGAACCAGGGAGACCTTCGGAATGCTGACCACGACCAACCTATACCATCGGAGGAGTTGCTTTCCGCAAGCGAACATCGAGCGACCCGACGGATCGAGCCATCGGACGGGGTATTCGCCGCGCTAGAACTCCACAACAGCGACTCTTCTCGTTTCCTCTCCCGCCATCGGAGTCTGGGTTACTCAAGATTACCGCGAGGAAATTGTAGCGGAGCAATCAACGAGCCACCCGTGGCTCGGTCATGCGTCGGCGATCGGTGGCCGCTGGTCCGCCGGCAACGCGCGATACCGCAGCCAAGCCGCACGCGATTGCGCTGGCGTGCCGCCTGGGTGTGCTCGGTGCCATGCCTTGGTGAAGCGGTTGAACTCGAGGCTCTCGGACTGGTCCGGCAGCTCGGAGCCCAGTGTCGCGTACCAGAAGTCGAGGGCTTCACCGAGCGTGACATTGCCTTTGCCAAGCAACGCGCGCATGTGCCCGTTGAAGCGAAACGACTTCCCGATCGCCCCCTCGAAGTACCTTCGGAGCTCCTGGGTCGCGCGCTGGTTCGGCGGGATCACCGTATTGCGCGTCAGGGGGCCCGAGAGCCGGTCCGTGGTGGTCGAACGGACGTTGGTGGGCTGTGATCGCCCCGAAAGCTCGGCAGCTATTCGTTCCCCAACCTCTGCCTTGCGTCCCGACGGCGACACCCCGAGGGCGCGAGCGAAGCGTCGCAGCTCCTCCAGCGTCCAGTACCAACGGCGAAAGTCCTCCTCGCCCAGCGCGCGAGACAGAGCTGGCCGGGCTGCTCTCGAGTTCGAACTCGATTGGGTCGCGAGGAGCGCTATCTTTCCTCGCGTGGAAATGTTTGTGGCCATCGCATGGCGCAGCATGGCATCACAGACGCCACGGCGTCTACCCTGAGCGATCAGCCCAACGCTGCTGGCTCCCGACTGCTTGGGCGTCGCAACACGCCTCGTCCCGGCTCACCCTCTCCCCCAAGAGAAGACGAGGAAAGGGCTTCATTCCTCACGGAATTTTTTGGTCCTGGGGAGTTCGGGCTCCTCTGATAGGCTCTAGCGATGAAGCCAGCCGCGGTGTTGTGTGCGTTCGCGGTGTTGTCCTGCGCCGGGAGATCGACGACAGCGCCGTCTTCCTCCGCGCCGATCGCTGCAGGTCGCTGCCCCGCTGGAGATCTCTGCCTGAACGTGATTCCTGGAAGCGCCGCACCGTTGCCCGCGGCCCGGCTCGTCGTGATGTGGCAGTCTCCATTCGCCGAACAGGCGCCCCTGGAACCGGCGTTCGAGATGCCGCTCTCTGGTCGCGAGCGGTCCTTGAGTATTCCGCTCTCGCGTGTTCGACCGCCGACTCGCTTGAGTCCGGCCGCACCTCAAGCCTGGGGGTACGTGGTCGTGGTTCCGCCGAACGCGACCGAGCTGACGAAGAGCAACTTTCTCGGCGTGGCGTACGTCATGCTCGTGCACTCACTCCCGGGTACGCCTCATGCGCTGTTTGGCGGCAAGTTCCCCAATGGGCTGCGCGACGGGACGGCGGTGTACGCAATGGTCCAGCCCCCTCACGGACGGCACGACAACTTCTGGCTTGCCCCACCGGGGGCGGTCTTCGATCTGGTGGTCTGCCCGCCAGGAGCCGCGAACTGCGATCCGCCTTGGCCCAATCCCAACTGAGGCCCCGTTCAGCGCGAGGCCTGTCGCGGGTCTGACGGCGCACTCCAGACCCCGGCTTCCACCAGGACCTCCGAAAGCCACGCCTCGGCGCTCGCCCGATCGGCGAAGACACGCTGGGTGAACGGGGGTGAGGTCAACCAGCTGAGCGCGGTGATCATCCCGCGAATCACCGGGTTCCTCGCAACCAGGGCGCTCGCGAGCAAGCGCCCTCGCACCAGCTCTGCATCCTCTCGCAGGTACTCCGCCATGCGGCGGCGCTGCCTGGAGCGAAGGCCACTACCTCCTTCGGTCAGATGCAGCGTCACGTGCTTTCCCCGCGGGACCTGCTTGCGCCGCTCTGCGACGAAGACATCCACGTCTTCGTCGGTCACGGGGTGCTCGGGCCATGTGATCAGCACCAGCGGCCACTGGGAGTCGTCGATCAGGACCCGCGCCATATCTCCCCATGACAGCATCGCAGCGCAGCGGTGTCCATCACTGGGCACGCCGCAGGCCATCCAAAGCTACAAATCGACGAGCAGGCCGAACGACCCTCGCGAACCTACGGGCGCGAGGCAATCGGCGAGCTCGTGACACCCCGAGCAGCCACGAGCAGCCATGACGTCGAGATGGCCGGGCGACCAGGCCTCCAGAATCGCATTCTACGTGGCAACACGAACACCCCTCGAATGGCCCGAGAGTGCCACGACGTCCCCCAAATTCATTTCCGCGGGGACATATATGAAAGAATTTCGAGATCGAAACGCGAGCCGGTTCGGTGGCTCACGGGAGCCGCGAGACTTGCTAGGGTGCCCGCCACCATTGGGGCTAGCCGCGTCACTCGCCACTGCGAGCGTTCGCGGTCGCCCAAATTCGCCCAAAAAGGATCTAATTCCATGAGGAAATATATTACAAGACCAACCTCCAAGCTCTTGGCTCTCGGCGGGTTGCTCGCGCTCACTGGTCAGGTTGCTTGCGTGGCCGAGACCGCGCCGGATGGCGAAGGAGAACAAACGGCGGCGCAAGGTGAGGAGCTGTCCTACGGCCAGATTGGGTTCGCTTATGTCTATGGAACCGGCACGCCGAGCGGCCTCTACTCGTACAACAGCAGCGGCGGCGCCATCAGCGTAACCAGCTCGGCAACTGGCGCTTATCAAGTGTCGTTCGCTGGCCTCGCTGGATCGGGTGGCAACGTCCAGGTCGTGGCCTATGGTTCGAACAACACCCGCTGCAAGGTTCAGGGCTGGTACTCGAGCGGGAGTGATCAAAGAGTCAACGTTCGCTGCCACACGGCGAGCGGCGCAGCAGCGAACTCCGCCTTCGTGGTGCGTTATGCGCGCCCCGATGGTGGCTATGACGGCAGCGGTGCTTTCGTCTGGGCCAGCAACGCGTCGGCGACGCTGAACACCCCCTACAACGCGAGCTCCAGCTACAGCTGGAACTCGAGCGGCGGCACGAACCAGATCACGCGAACCGGCGTCGGTGCCTATCAGGTCACGCTGCCCGGGATGAGCAGCACCGGTGGCACCGTCGAGGTGACCGCGTACGGCAGCGGCAGCGAGCACTGCAAGGTCCAGAACTGGTCGCGGGTGGGAACTGAAACACGAGCCCGCGTGCTGTGTTTCAACACCTCGGGCGCCGCGGTGAATACTCTGTTCACGCTCAACTACCTGGCGCCGAATCAGGTCACTGCATACGACTACGGGGCCTACCTGTGGGCGAACAACACGACGTCCAGCAGCTACACGCCCCCGACGACCTACTCGTACAACTCTGGGGACATCGCAGGTTGGCCCGGCTGCATCGGCTGGATTGGTGATAATACCGCAGGGAATTACTCGACCGGCTACTACTTCGCCCGACACACCTTCCTGGACGCGTTGCACAGCGCGCCCCACGTCACCGCCTACGGGACGAACTCGAGCTACTGCAAGCTTCAGAACTGGTTCACCTACGGCGATGGAACCGAGGTGCGCATGCGCTGCTTCGACGGCTCCGGAAACCCGACCAACACCCAGTTCGTGGAGACCTACAGCAGCAGCTGGAACCGCGGCCCCTGC
>JAUILJ010000855.1 GCA_030433055.1 Polyangia bacterium | reverse complement strand
ACTCCAACCCGAGCGGAGTCGACCAGTCCCTCGACCCCGGCGCCAGCGCCTCCGTGCTGCTGTTTCGCGGCTCGCCAGCGTCGGAGTTCGCAGCCACGGTGAGTTGTCGCGCCCGCTGATCTTCGAGTTCCAGTTCCCATGCCCGAGTCCGACTCCCAAGCTCATCGCCTGAGTGCCGAGCTGGAGCGCGCCACGCTGCGTGCGCTAGCTCGAACCTACGACGCCTTGAACCTCGAGTACTTCAAGGGGTCCCTGCGCCGCCCGACCATCGCGTTCGCCGAGAGCACGAACCGGCTGGGCACCTTCACTTCGGTTCCGCGAGGCATTGAACTAAGCCTCAAGTTGCTGGAGAAGGGTTGGGGCGTCGCCGTCGAGGTGCTCAAGCACGAGATGGCCCACCAGTTCGTGATCGAGATCCTCGGTGATCCCGACGGGAGTCCTCACGGCGCCACCTTTCGCCGAGTCTGCGAGGAGCGCGGCTTCGACTCCGCGGCGACGGGCCTGCCTGCGCCCCAGGGTGCCACCGATACGGCAGAGTCGAGGACACTGGAGCGTATCGCCAAGCTCCTAGCGCTGGCCGAGAGCCCGAACGAGCACGAAGCTCAGGCGGCGATGTCCGCTGCACGCCGCTTGATGTTGAAATACAACCTCGAGGAAATCGCGGCACCCAAGCGGTCGAGCCAGGGCTTCCGACACCTGGGGTCACCCACGGGTCGGGTCAGCGAGTCCGAGCGAATCCTCGCGGTGATCCTCTCCGACTATTTCTTCGTGGAAACAATCTGGGTCCCCGTTTGGCGCCCGCTCGAAGGTAAGCGCGGCAGCGTACTCGAAGCGATCGGCAGCCGGGCGAACCTCGAGATGGCTCACTATGTGTATGACTTCCTGACCCACACCTCCGAGCAGCTGTGGAAGCAACACAAGCGCGCCGAAGGCATTCGCGGCAATCGGGATCGCCGTGCGTTCGTGGCCGGCGTGATGAACGGTTTTCGCGAGAAGCTGGAGGCGGAGCGCAAGCAAACTCAAGCGCAAGGCTTGGTGTGGGTGGGCGACCCAGAGCTGTCGAAGTACTTCAAGCGCCGCCACCCCCGGGTGCGCTGGACGAGGCATTCAGGTTCCAGCCACAACCCGGCTCACCGCGCTGGGAAGGAGCAAGGGCAGCGCATCGTACTGCACCGGGGGATCCGCTCTGGTCCCAAGGGAGCTGGCCCCAAGCTGCTCAAGAGCTAATCCTCAGGGAACTGAACACAGCGAACCGCTCGAGCCTCCATGTCGACCAGCAACACGCCGTCGACCTGGTACGCCAGCTGGTACTCCAGCAGCTGCCGGCGTGTCGCCGGGTTCCGCACGCGAGGAGCTTCGTTGCCGGTCTTCACGTCCGCCGCGAAGCGCCTGCCCTGCTTTCGCACGATGAAGTCTACCCTGAGCTCGATGTCCTCTGGCTCCCCGTCAACCAGCAGGCGATAGTGTGTCCGCGCCTGCACGGCCTCGATGAAGAAGCCCTGCGCCTCCAGAAACGGCAGCGCTCCGCGCTCTAGATCATACGCGCGGCGCTGCCGGCTCAGGATCACGAAGCGGCGCCAGACCCGGCGCGCCCAGGCCCGCAAGACCAGCGCCAGGACCACGAGGGCGAGCAGCAAGCTGAGCGCGTAGCCCGGGTTAGCTTGAAAGAAGCGCCAAACCCTGTCGCTCCACGCCCAGTCTACTCCAGCCAGCACGCGCGCATTCTAGCGCAGCCGGGGCCTTAGCCGCGGACATTGTCTGTCCGCCCGACGCAGTAGCATCTCCCCCAGGAGCTTTTCCGGGGGGAGAGACGCATCGCGAATCAGCCGCGGCCAGCCTGACGACGCCGTCGCCCGAGCAACAACCCGAGCAGACCCAGTCCCGCTAGCCCACGGTAGGTGCCTCCGATCGGCACCGTCCGACAACCGCAGCCCCCATCGTCGCTTGAGCCACCACTCGCAGCCGACGTCCCTGCCTGCCCCGAGCCCCCTTGGCCGTTGCCACCCGAAGCACCTTGACCGCTGCCACCCTGGCCGCTGCCACCCTGGCCGCTGCCACCCTGACCGCTGCCGCTCTGACCGCCGCCGCCCGCGAGGCCGGGCCCCGGATCGGTACCGGAACCAAACTCAAAGGCCCCGATGTCCGGCTCGCCAACGCTCGCGCGCGTCAAAGCATTTCCCGGAGGCACCGACATGCGGCTCGGTGGCACATAGCCGACATCGAGCAATGGATTGGGGAAGGCCAGGCTGCCGGTGTCCGCGATGGATGTCGTGCCGGCGTTGACGAGCGCTGAAGCTTCCTGAGGTCGAAAATCGAATCCGGCGAGATCCATGAAGCCTGGATCGGAACCCTCCACGGTGTTCGTCCAAGTACTGGGCACGTCGGTCCAGCCCGGTTGAATCCAGTTGTTGCTCCCGATGTGCACTGCGTCGGGCCCGATCTGCTCGTTGTGACGAAACATCTGGGCCGGCCCGGCGGCTCGGTAGATGACGTTGTTGTACATCTCCACCTGCTGCACTTCTTCCTGCAGCTGAATCACGCGATCTGACTCGGGGCCGAGGATCATCGTGTTGTTCACGAAGCGGTAGCGCCCACCAGTGCTGCCCGTGCCGTCGCCGCCGATCCGCGCGACGTACCACTCCGAGTGCTTGATCAAGACGTTGCCAACGATGTCCGAGTCTTCCCGCGCCAGGCTCGGGTCCTGCCCATCGGGACCGATCAGGTCGAGCTCGTGAAAGACGCCACCCTCGATCCAGTTGAAGTAGATCTCGTTGCGCTCCGCGCGGCTCTTCACGCTGTTGCCACCGGTGCCGTCATGAATGTAGCAATACTGCAGCCGGAAGACGGAGCCCGGATAGGTGCTCTCGTCAGTGGCAGCGTAGATCTGATGATAGTACTGACCGGTGCCGTTTCCGTAGAACTCGGAGTACTCGACGGTGATTGAACCGGACTCGTCATCCGCCCCGAGCAGGCCATGACGACCGCACCCGTGCACAACAACATTCCTCACGGTAACGTCATCCGCCTTGTTTACGAGGCAGCTGTTCTCTTCGTTTCCGTCGCCGATGATCTCGAAGTTCTCGAACACGAAGTGGTTCGCGTAGAACAGGACCACGAACTGGTCCCACTCGCCGCTACCGACCCCTTCGACGACGGGCAACTTTCCGTTCACCGGGACGCCCCGCACGGTCACTGGATTCCCCGCGGAACCCCCGTTGTCGGGGTCGAACCACCAAGTGCCGTGGTAGGTGTGGTCCCCCATCACCTCGATCACGTCGCCGGGAGCGATTTGCCCGAGCAATGTGTCGTCGATGTCCTCGAACTGCTCTCCGGGGCCAACCTTGTAGGTCGCCGCCGACGCCAGACCGGCGGTGCAAATACACGCCAAGCCCAAACCAAAGCCCACAGCCTTCGCGCCAAGTACCCTCATGATCTCAGGTGCTAGCCTCCGGGCCGACTTCGAGCAAGTAGCGAAGCGCCGTCCCTGACACAGGTCGCGAAATGCAGAACACGCGCAGCCCGCTTGGCGCGCTGCGCGTGCTCTCGAGCGCGGGGACTCATCCCGCCGCTCGGCCATCGATCCCTAGTCGTAGTACTTGGCGGCGCTGGCCAGCCCGGTCTCCAGGTCAGTCGTAGCTTCCCAGTCGAATCCAGCCTTGGCGCGGCTCGCATCAGCCATGGAGTGCTTCACGTCCCCCGGCCGCGGGTCCTGATACTCTGGTGCTCCACTGAATCCCGTCACCTTGATGATCGTTTCCGCAAGGTCTTTAACCGTGGTTCTTCCACCGGCGCCGATGTTGTAGGCAGCACCC
>JAUILJ010000854.1 GCA_030433055.1 Polyangia bacterium | reverse complement strand
GCCGGAGATCACTCGAGGCAGTTCCTCACGGACCATGATCGCTGCCAAGTTCGCCATGCGCTCCGCCAGTTCGCCCGCGGTCTCCTGTGCGCCGATGTTGAGTTCCCGGCTGACGTAGACCGGACCGGTGTCGAGCCCCGCGTCCATCTGCATGAGCGAGATACCGGAGCGGCTCTCCCCACGCATGATCGCCCAGTTGATCGGCGCGGCCCCTCGGTAGCGCGGCAGCAGTGACGCGTGGAGGTTGATGCAACCCAGGCGCGGTGCCGCGAGCACGGCGTCGGGGAGGATGCGACCGTAGGCAAGCACCACCGCCAAATCCGCTCGTCGCTCCGCGAGCCACTCGTGCAAGGTCCCGGTCTTCACCTTCACCGGTTGGTGCACCTCGAGTCCGAGTTCGAGCGCAGCCTGCTTGACCGCAGGAGCCGCCAGCTTCATCCCGCGGCCTGCGGGGCGGTCTGGTTGGCACACCACGCCCACGACTTCCGTCGTTTCAGCGAGTGCCCGGAGCGCCGGAACCGCAATCGACGGGGTCCCAAAAAATACACTTCGCGTCACGCCGCATGTTTACCCGCTATGTGTTGGTTCGTGCGGGACTTTTCTGGGCGCACGCGCGGGGGGGTGGGGTGAGGTCCTTCGCACCCGTCCCCTGCAGGCCTTGAACGTACAGCTTGAGGAGCCACGCTCCATACCTGACGGGCGCGCAAGCCCGAGTACGCGCAAGGCCGGTGTTTTCGACGCCTCGGTCCGGGTGCTCACGTCCAAGTGGCCACACCCCAGCTGAAATTTGTCGCGACCTGGCTCGTAGGCAGCTCGTCGGTTTGTTTGGTCGCGGCCTCTGAGGCCCGAACAAACCACAATTTTCGCGCTTCTCGGCTGGCGTGGTGTCCACGCAGCCTTAGCTTGATTTGATCTCGCGAACGCGTGAAAACGCGGTCGGGGTGGCCGTCTGACTGTTCAAGCAAAGAGAGCACGCGTCCGTCAGGGCGCAAACCAACCCACTGAAGCTCCGCGCTTCGCTACGAAACCAACGCCCGCGCCACACGCGGCATCGAGCCAGACGGGATATCCAGGAGTAAGGACTCAGCACTTATGAGCGACGAGAAAACGCCTGCACCTCCTTCTGAGGAGGAAATCCAATTCGGGGACGAGCTAGCCGTACTGCCCATTCGCAACGCAGTGCTGTTCCCAGGCGCGGTGGCGCCCTTCGACGTCGGTCGCGAGAAGTCGGTAGCGCTGGTCGAAGACGTCCACAACCTGCCTTCGCCAGTGATCGCGATTTTCGCTCAGCGCGATCCCTCCACCGATGATCCGTCGGTCGAAGATCTCTACCCGGTTGGCTGCGCTGCTCGAGTGCTCAAGGCGCTCAAGCACAGCTCGGGTAACTACTCGCTCATCCTCCAGGGGCTGACGCGCATCCGTCTAGACGGGATGCAGCAGTCGGATCCCTATCTGCGCGCCAAGGTGACGCGCATCGAGGGGCCGCCGATTGAGGACGTGGAGGCCGAGGCCTTGGCCATGAGCCTGCGCGACGTGGCCAAGCAGGTCATCCAGCTGATGCCCGAGCTGCCGCGCGAGGCGGGTTCGCTCATCGACTCCATCCAGGCGCCAGGAGCGCTCGCCGACCTGGTCGCCGCGAACCTCGACGCACCGGTGGAGGAGAAGGCTCAGCTGATCGAGACCGTCGAGGTCAAGGAGCGTATCCGCAAGGTATTGCGGCTGCTCACCCGGCAGCTCGAGATCCTCAAGATGCGTGAGCGCATCAACTCCCAAATCAAGGAGGAGATGGGCAAGAACCAGCGCGAGTACGTGCTGCGCCAGCAGCTCAAGGCGATCAAGGAAGAGCTCGGCGAAGACGACGGCGATCAGGGTGACCTGGATGGTCTGGAGGACCGCATCGCCAAGGCTGACCTGCCGAGCGAGGCGGACAGCGTCGCAAAGAAGCAGCTCAAGCGCCTCCGCACCATGCAGGTGGGAAGCGCCGAGTACACCGTGGTCCGCACCTATCTCGACTGGATCCTGGATCTGCCTTGGAAGAACCAGACCCAGGACATCATGGACATTGCCAAGGTCCGTGAGGTGCTGGACGAGGATCACTACGGCCTCGAGAAGGTCAAGAAGCGCATCGTCGAGTACCTCGCGGTGCGCAAGCTCAAGACCGACAAGAAGGGGCCGATCCTGTGCCTCCTCGGGCCGCCTGGCGTGGGCAAGACGAGCCTCGGGCGCAGCATCGCGCGGGCGCTGGGTCGCAAGTTCGTGCGCATCAGCCTCGGCGGCGTGCACGACGAGGCTGCGATCCGCGGGCACCGTCGGACGTACGTCGGTGCGCTGCCTGGCCAGATCATCCAAGGCATGAAGAAGTCCGGCACCGTGAACCCGGTCTTCATGATGGATGAGGTCGACAAGATCGGACACGATTTCCGTGGGGATCCATCGGCTGCGCTGCTAGAGGTGCTGGACCCCGAGCAGAACAACGCGTTCGCCGATCACTACCTGGAGATCCCTTACGACCTCTCCAGCGTGATGTTCGTGGCCACCGCCAACATCGCCGATCCGATCCCGCCTCCGCTGCGTGACCGCATGGAGATCCTCGAGATCCCCGGCTACACCCGGCGGGAGAAGCTGGCTATCGCCCGTCAGCATTTGATCCCGAAGCAGCTCGAAGAGCACGGGCTCAAGAAAGAGCAGCTGCAGATCACTGACGACGCCGTCGAGGAGATCATCGAGCACTACACCCGCGAAGCAGGCGTGCGCTCCCTCGAGCGCACCGTGGCGAGCGTCATTCGTGGCGTGGCCGTCAAGGTCGCCGAAGGTGACGACCAGCCCCGTAAGGTGGCGACCGAAGATGACCTGCGGGAGTACCTGGGGCCCATCAAGTACACCAGCGAGGTCGCGGAGCGCACCGAGGAGACCGGCGTGGTCACGGGACTGGCGTGGACCAGCGTGGGCGGCGAGATCCTCTTCGTGGAGTGCACCCGGATGTACGGCACCGGCAAGCTCCAGCTCACCGGCCAACTCGGCGACGTGATGAAGGAGAGCGCTCACGCGGCGCTGTCTTTCGTGCGCACCAACGCCGAGCGCTACGGGATCGCCCGCGACTTCATGGACAAGTCGGACATCCACATCCACATCCCCGCTGGCGCGATGCCCAAGGACGGCCCCAGCGCCGGCGTGACCATGTTCACGGCGCTGGTCAGCCTGCTCACGGGGATCCGCGTGCGCCACGACGTCGCCATGACCGGTGAGATCAGTCTGCGCGGTCGCGTGTTGCCCATCGGCGGCCTCAAGGAGAAGACGCTGGCCGCCCACCGCGCGGGCATCAAGCGTGTGATCCTGCCAGAACGGAACAAGGCCGACCTCGAAGAGGTGCCTCGCGAGATCCGCGACGACCTCGAGTTCGTCGCGGTGCACAAGCTCGACGAGGTGCTCGCGGCCGCGCTCGAGCGCATGCCCGAGCCGAGCCAAGTGTACCTGGACGAGATGGCGAAGAAGGAAGCGGAAGCTCAGGCTCCGACCAACTGAGCGATTCCCGCCCATCGAGTGACAGGGCAGGGAGGCAGGATTGGGTGCCTCCCCCCAGCCCGGCTTCGCCGGTCTGCCCCCTCCTTAGCTGGACGCTCCGCGCCAGCTGGAGGGGGTTTCGCCTTTTGTGGTTCGAGTGCCGCACCTGCACGGAGAAGAAACGGGTCTCGCGAGTCTCGGTGTCGCTTAACCTTGCCTCATGGCGACCAGAGGGAAGGGCGGGAAGAAGGCTACGCCGAAGAAGAAGGCTGCACCGAAGAAGGCTGCACCGAAGAAGGCTGCACCGAAGAAGGCTGCACC
>JAUILJ010000853.1 GCA_030433055.1 Polyangia bacterium | reverse complement strand
AAGAACCCGAAGATCGCGATCGCCGTGATGGTTGACGAGCCGATGCTCGATCACGCGGGCGGCTCGGTCGCAGCCCCTGTGTTCCGCCGCGTCGCTCAGAGCGCGCTGAAGTACAAGGGACTCACGCCCAAGGGGACGAAGCGCGCAGACGTCACGAAGCTGGGCAGTGAGCCTGACCCCGCTCAGGCGGCGATTGAGGCGCTACGTCAGCGTCAGGGCCTGAAGCCGCCGGTTCAGGAGGTGGTGAAGAGCGGTTCCCCAGTGAGAGGCCAGGTGAAGGTCCCCGACATGACCGGCTGGCCCATGCGCGAGGCCGTGCAGAAGCTCGGCGAGCTGGGGGTGAAGGGCAAGGTAAAGGGTTCTGGTTTGGTTTCCCGCCAGGAGCCACCGCCCGGCGCTGTGATAGACAAGGGCGCGGAGCTGGTGCTGATCTTCGAACCGGCTTCCTGAGCCATGTCCGATGTACCTCACCCCCCAAACCCGACCCTGAGGCAGCTCTTCGAGGAGCTGGGAGACAACGGCCTGCAGCTGCTCGGCGACGCGGACACCCGCGTCACGGGGATCACGCAGGACTCCCGACGCGTGGCGCCGGGTGATCTGTTCGTGGCCCGCGTGGGGGGCAAATCCAATGGGCTCGACTACGTTCAGACTGCTCGCGACGCCGGCGCGGTGGCGATCCTCACGGATGCGCCGGGAGCGTTGAAGTTACCCCTGCCCACCCTGCAGGTGTCCCACGCGCGCCTCGCGATGGGCGCCTGCGCCGAGCGCATCTTTGGCTTGCCGAGCAGCCGCCTGAGCGTGGTCGGCATCACGGGGACCAACGGCAAGACGACGTCGGCCTGGCTGTGCCAGCGCGCCCTCGAGCTGGCCGGACTGCCCACGGCGCGCCTCGGCACCTTGGGCTTCGACTTTGGAGCACTGAGCGTCGACTCGCCCCTGACGACGCCTGAAGCCGACGTGATCTCCAGCTACATGGCACAGGCCCTGAGCGGGGGCGCGCGGGCGTTCGTGATGGAAGTCTCGAGCCACGCCCTGGACCAGCGTCGCGCGGACGCGGTGCATTTCCGCGTGGCTGTATTCACGAATCTCACTCAAGACCACCTCGACTACCATGCGTCCTTCGAGGAGTACGCCGAGGCAAAGGCCCGGCTGTTCCTCGAGCTGGCGCCCGAGGTCAGCGTGATCCACGTGGGAGACGCATTTGGCGCCCAGCTCGCCGAGCGCGCCCAAGCGCTGGGGCGCCGGGTGATCCAGGTGGGGCGCGAGCGCGGTGATGTGAGCCTGTCGGAGCTCGAGCTCGGAGCGTTCGGCATGCGAGGGGTGCTGCGGCTCGACTTGCGCGAGGAGCGGCGTTCGTTGCCCTTCGAGAGCCGCCTGGTGGGGGAGCACAACGTCGAGAACCTGCTGTGCTGCGTGGGGATCGGCCTGGCGCTGAGAGAAGCAGGGGAGCGGCTGGACTTCGAGGCGCTGGTTCGGGCGTTGAGAGACGTGAACTCCGCTCCGGGCAGGCTCGAACGCTGCGATACCCCGACGGACGATTTGACCGTGCTCGTGGACTACGCTCATACGCCCGACGCCCTCGCCCGCGCCCTGGCGGCGGTCCGGGGCTTCGTCCCTGAAGCCGGGCGCCTGTGGTGCGTGTTCGGCTGCGGCGGCGATCGAGATCCAGGCAAGCGCCCCAAGATGGGCGACGCCGTGGGGCGGCTGGCAGATCGCGCCGTGGTCACCAATGACAACCCTCGCAGCGAGGCACCTCAGGCGATTGCTGACATGATTTTGCCCGGACTGGCCCCGCATGCGATTGAGTTTGCCGTGATCCTCGACCGCAAACTGGCTATCGATCAGGTGATCACCGAGGCAGCGCCCGGTGACGTGGTGCTGATCGCGGGCAAGGGCCACGAGCCCTACCAGCTGATCGGCGACCAAGTGTTGGCCTTCGATGATCGCCTGGTGGCGGGCGAGGCGCTGGCGAGCCGCCGCGCAGCCCGCACACAGACCAAGGACTCTGGGTGAGCACGCCCATTCCCCGCAACGCCGCAGCATTCACTCTGGCCGAGGTCTTGGCGGCGACGGGCGGGCACGTGGCGGTTGGCTCGGGTGAGCCGAGCGCGAGCAGAGTGACGACCGACTCTCGGGGCGACGTGGCGGGCGCGCTCTTCGTGGCCCTCAAGGGCGAGCGCTTCGACGCCCATCGCTTTCTGGAACAGGTGGCGCGCGGGCGGGCTGCCATGGCGTTGGTGGAGGACCCTCACCCCCAAATTCCAGGGCTCTTGCAGGTTCAGGTGCGGTGTACGTTGACCGCGCTCGGCGACCTCGCGCTGGCGCACCGTCGGCGCTGGGGTGGCCTGGTCGTGGCGGTGGGCGGATCCGCGGGGAAAACGACCACCAAGGCGTGCATCTCTCAGGTGCTGAGTGAGCTGATTCCTAATGGAACCCACTCGCAGCGGGGAAACCTCAACAATCGCATCGGCGCTCCGATGGTGCTCCTCGGGTGCGAAGCGCGGCACCGGGTCTCCGTGGTGGAGCTGGGTACGAACCTTCGCGGCGAGGTCGCGGAGCTCGCGCGCATCAGCGAGCCGGACGTCGGTGTCGTGACCCTGATCGATTTCGAGCACACTGAAGGCATCGGCGACCTGGACGCCATCGAAGCCGAAGAGGGCGACCTGTTTCGTGGGTTGAAACCCGAGGGCGTTGCGGTGGGGAACGTGGACGACCCGCGGGTGGCACGCCAGCTCGAGCAGGCGCTGGCCTCCGGACGCAGCGCCGAGAGCTATGGAAAGGCACAGACGGCGCGGTATCGCTTGTTGCGTCGCGAGCCGAACGGCGTCGCTGGTGCTCGCGTCGCCGCCTCGCGCCCTGGGTTTGGGGGGGAGATCGAGTTTCGTTCGTCGCTGCTCGGCTACCCGGGTGCGCTCGCGAGCGTGTGCGCGGTGCTGGTCGCCGATGTGGTGAGCCAGCGGCTTGGACTCCCCGCTGCCCAGCCAGAACTTTTCAGTCGGGCGCTCGAAAGCTCCGAAGTGGCCGAGAATGGCCGGCTTTGTGCGCGTCGGATGCTAGACGGCGCCCTCGTGCTCGATGACTCCTACAACTCGAACCCTGGCAGCGTGCCTTCCTCGGTGGCGGTGGCGCGAGAACTCGCGGCAGAGCGGGGCGGGCGCGTGTTCGCAGTCCTGGGCGAGATGCTCGAGCTCGGATCGCTGTCCGAGCGCGAACACCGGCGCATCGGAGCGGAGCTAGCAGAATTTGGTCTGGCTGACTTGATCGCGGTTCAGGGCGATGCCCGGTTCCTTGCGGAAGCTGCTGCTGGGCGCGGCGTGAGTTCGGTGTTCGTGGCAGATGCGGAGCAGGCGGTACAGGCGCTCCAAGGCAAGACCACGCCCGAGGATGTGATCTTGGTCAAGGGCTCACGGGGGGTGAAGCTCGAACGCGTGGTCGCAGCGCTGGTCGCTGGGACGTCATCCGAGCCTGCCGGAGCCGATGCTCCGGGGCCGGCCAACGAAGGGCCCACTGCCCCATGATGTACGAGTTGTTGTACCCCCTGAGCACGAAATACAGCTGGGCAGGCTGGTTGAACGTGCTGCGCTACGTCCCGTTCCGGGCCATCATGGCCACGATCACGGCCATGGCGTTGTGCTTCTGGCTCGCGCCTTGGTTCATCCGGGAGTTGCAGAAGAAGCAAATCGGGCAGGTGATCCGCAAGGAAGGGCCCGAGAGCCACCGCGTGAAGGCGGGTACACCGACGATGGGTGGCGCGCTGATCCTGCTGAGCGTCCTGGTGCCAACGATGCTGTGGGCCGACGTGAAGAACGCGTTCGTGCTCTC